>CAZMFK010000258.1:824-2442 GCA_964565545.1 uncultured Caldisericota bacterium
CCTTACTCCGGGAAGAGTTTTTAAAGGTCGCAAAATGCCGGGACATTTAGGAGCTGATACAATCACTGAAATGGGCAAAGAAATAGTACAAGTAATTCCTGAAAAAAACCTCTTATTAATCAGAGGTGGAGTTCCTGGAGCCAAACAATCGATGGTGTTTATTCGAAAATCGGAGCGTGGAAAATGAAAGAACTAAACTTTTTTGATTTTAACACGAATTCATCTGGTTCCATGAAAGTTGAGATTGATAATTTACCAAAAACCCCTCATCTTGATCTGATTCATCATGCAATTATTGTAACTAAAAACAATTCTCGAGCAGGTACCGCTTGTGCAAAAACCAGATCAGAAGTCAGTTATAGCACTCGCAAACCCTGGCGTCAGAAAGGTACAGGACGAGCAAGAGCTGGCTCGAAACGTTCTCCAATATGGGTTAAGGGTGGTGTTATTTTTCCTCCCCGACCCAGAGATTTTTCAGTTGCTTTCCCAAAAAAACAAAAACGCCTGGCATTTCGATCAGCTTTTGTTTTTGCTTCTGAAAAAGATAATGGCATGGTGGTACTTAAAAATTTCCAGGTGCCTGATATGAAAACAAAAACTATTTTGGGCATGCTTAATCAAGAGGACTGGCTTAAAAGAAAAACCCTGGTGATTTATGATGATGTTAATGGACCTGTTTACATGAGTCTTAGAAACGTTCAACAGTTTACCCCGGTACATTGGCAATCAGTCTGTACTTCCGATATCATGTTGCATGAACAGGTTCTCATTACCGAAGAAGCTTTAAACCGTCTGAAAGAGAGGTTGGAAAATGCCTAAAAACAGAACTGTACTGATTAAGCCCTTCATCACTGAAAAAGCTATGCTAAAGCAACATCAAGGAATTTATACTTTTCTGATTGATCAACTGTGCAACAAGAATGAAGTTAAAAATGCTGTCGAAGAAATGTTTAAGGTCAAAGTAAAAAATGTTCGAACAGTGAAAGTTTACCCAAAGAAAAAACGTACTCGATCAGGTTTCTTCAAAGCTACTAAAGTGATGAAAAAAGCTGTGGTAGAGCTTCAAGACGGACAAACCATCGAAACGCTGAATATTAAGTAACTAGAAAGAGGTAGAATATATGCCATTAAAAAAACACAAACCTACTTCTCCGGGAACTCGAGGACGGGTTTCAGTTAAAAGAGAAACAACTGACAATCACAACAAGCCCTATAAACCTCTTTTAAAGAGTTTTAAAAAGTCCGGAGGAAGAAATAACCAAGGTAAAATTACCATGCGGCATATTGGTGGAGGAACCAAGATTCTCTATCGGATGATTGATTTCAAAAGAGACAAACTGGACATTCCTGCTAAAGTAGCTTCCATTGAATATGATCCCAACCGAACAGCTTTGATTGCATTAATTAATTATGCTGATGGTGAAAAAAGATATATTTTGGCTCCTCATGGGATTAAAGTTGGTGATAAAATTCTCAGCAGTGAAAATGCTGATATCAAACCTGGAAATGCCCTGATGTTGTCAAGTATGCCTACGGGTACCATCATTCACAACATTGAACTGACTCAAGGTTGTGGAGGGGTTCTTTGCCGCACAGCTGTAAGTAGTGCTCAGTTATT
>CAZMFK010000259.1:0-2426 GCA_964565545.1 uncultured Caldisericota bacterium
AGGTATTGGTAGCCAGGTCATAAGTTCCGATAATTTCTGTTTCATAGTCAGCAAAGGAAACTTTGCCATCACCATTGAGATCATCAGATCTTTCATATTGAGGAGATACTCCTGAGTAAAGAGAGGATCTAGGAGGATTGGTAACCCATCCATCGCCTGCACCATCATACATTCGGGTGCGAGTATTAAGAACTCCTCGGTCCTGCCATGCATACACAAAGGCATCGTTAGCAAACTTTTCGACCTGCATGGAAGAAATTTCGGTAACCGTTGCTGTAATTTTATTGTCCTGATCAGCTGTTAAGCTATTAACATCTGTATCAATCGTTAGTGCATGGGTATCAACCCCGTCAGTGGGAGGCTCAGCACAGCAATCTTGATAGATTTTAACTGTACCATCCCATAGGGTAACTCTCATGTCAATTACGCCCTGTCCAATAGGAATGATCTCTTCAAAACGGAATACATTTCTCATTCTGCGGTAATCAAGCTTTTTGGTTTCTCTCAGGAAGGGGTTGACATAATCATAGGGATCGTTTTGACCATTTACTCTTGTCCAGTCGTCTCCAAGAGCATATTCATAATCCTGAAGGTTGGAGCGATCAACAATGATTTTTCCTGACCAATCATAAACAATGGGAACATGTTTTGTGCCATTGTATTCATAATCAGAACGAATCGAGTTGGAAGCTTCGTTAAAAACTTTTGGACGTGCAAAGCTACCCGTAATTTCAATCCTTCGGAGTCTCTGATCAACGGGCACATCTTCAGTAAAACTCAAGTGATTACCGTCAATATCTTTAAGAATAAAGTAAACTCCGTAGTCAGTCAGCGGGAAGAATTCGGTACCTAGCTTATTGAAATCAGTAAAGTTTGTTTGGTTGGTGCCTGCATGCCAGAACCACCACCATATGGCTGGGTAGGCATTCCACCCGGAATGATCAGTGTCGGTGCGAGCTATTCCACCGGAAATAATAGCTCCGGCAACCCTACCGGTATGGCTTTGTCCTCCGGGATATGCACGGAAATCTTTTCCAACGTCGAGCACCAGAGGATTATATGGAGATTGGATTTGAGGGGTGGGAATAGCTAAGGGAGAAAGACCCTGGGATTGACCCTGAACGTCCACTGCAGGAGCGGTGTAATTAACTCGTGAGTTTTGTAGGGCATGATCCACGATGGTAAGTTCAGCAAAATTCAGATAAGGGTCTGAAGGCAAAACTTTCA
Source organism: uncultured Caldisericota bacterium (assembly GCA_964565545.1). GTDB lineage: Bacteria > Caldisericota > Caldisericia > UBA6126 > UBA6126 > T3SED10-260. The sequence continues at coordinate 1,228 of CAZMFK010000259.1, forward strand.
TTTCATGGACTCCACAGTAATCAATACCCATATAGGAATACCGAAGTAGTCCGGATCCATCTAATGCATTAAAGTTAAAATCAACATCATGAGCAAAATTACCTACAGGTTCATCTACAATAAAGTAAGGAGGATGAGGAATAGTGGAATTATAATCAAAAAGAATATTGTACGAATAGACTTGAAGCTTCAAGCTACTCATAGCATCCTGCGGTGCAACTGTAACTAGAATGTCTCCACCTTCATCAGAAGCAGTACGGGTTTCTTCGCCATAGTTCCGCACATATGCGGGAACACCATAAGTAGTGATGAAAAATGGACCAAAAGAATCTCCATAGGTAACATGACCGAATTTATTAAAATTTCCGCTTCCGCAAATACGGCAGGAAGGTGTTTCAATAGAACAGTCATTATTTCTATAATTTCCAATCAATTGGCGATCAATAATCTTAATATAGCCTGGAACTGTTTGGGGCCATAGCGATGGATCAATTCCAGGATCTGCTGCGTTAGGTGCCCAAAGGATATCGCCTTCATCCAGCATCCCAGGATGAGGTCCAATATCGCTCCAATGCCAATACACCATGGTGCCGTCGGTGTTGACCTGTCCAATGATTCGATCAGTATAATCAGTGGAAACATTGGGATCAGAAACAGGCTTGTTTTTATTTCCATAGAGAATTCCTCGAGTAGGTTCACGGAGGAAACCAGTAAACATATACTCGATTCCGCCACCATTGGCATTGTATAGCAACGCAACTTCCTCGCCATCAGGAACAGATACAGTTATGCCCTGAGGGTCGTTGACATCGTGAGGATTGTCCGCATCTTTAAGCTTGAGGGTCATATTGGGGAAACGTTGATCGAGAAGACCGATACACTTGGAAGAGGCGATAAAGTTTAAATCTTCGGGAGCCACTTCATAACGAAAATCGCTGAAGCAGTCATAAGCATGTCGCATATCTGGTGGTAGAGGAGGAACTGGATAAGGAGGAGGAGACCAGGGATAACGAGAGTATTTTGTGCCTTCCATGATAGGATTGTAGTAAGTTTCCCAATAGGGATCGACTAATCGTTTAGATTGTGGAACATTGTACATTTCATCGTATCCGCCATCATCCTTAAAAGCCACAATACGAACTCTAAGGTCATAGAGTTCAACTTCATAATGTCCAGGGGTTTCGCCTTCTCCTGGGACC
>CAZMFK010000260.1:0-2418 GCA_964565545.1 uncultured Caldisericota bacterium
TCAGACTGCGGATTTGTTCCGGGCTGAGTTGACCCAGGCCGTCAAAGGGCTCTATACCAGGAAAAGCATCGATGCAAATGAGGGAAAGCGAGGACGGGGTGTTTTCCTTGAAACAGGCGAGTACATGGGCCAACATGGATTGGTCGAAAAGGCAGGCGTCAAACCAAAGGATGGTCTGGTCAAAGTCTTTTGAGTTGAGGATTTTGGCATACTGGGAGTGGAGCATGGAAAGCAGTTGCTCGTAGGGAATGCCTCCGTCGGTGTGCTTTTCGAGGAAACGGGCACGTTTTTGCATGTCGGCCTCGTTGGGCAAGCCAGGGGTGCGTACCTCTTCGTACAGTATGTCGTGTATCACCAAAACCTCTCCAGTAAGCCCTGATGCTCGAATAAGTTCTCCTGATATATCACCGCTGGTAATATGTAAGCATTTTTCCATGGGTATATGGTAGTATTGATCAGGATAAAGTAAAGCTAAAAAATGAGACAATACCCCCGTCCCTTTGTCTCAGTTTTTTTGTGGTATACTAGATTATAATTTCGTGCTTTTTGGAGGAACACCATGAAGTGTTTTCAACGAAGCATCGTTTTTTTTGTCAGTTTGTTCATTCTTTTCCCCTTGCTGAACTTTTCTCCCTCTTTGCTAGGGGATGACAGGGCAGCAGCTTCAGATAAAGAACAAAAAGCTATGATCTGCCTGGAGGTGTTGGAATATTATATTATCGTTTATCAAAGGGGTTTCAGGTTTTATTACCAGGGTGCGCCTGGATGTCCGGGCGATTTTATTGCCATGTACCGCATGGAGGGCGATGAACAGATACTTTATGATAAAAAACCCCTAATGAATAAATGTTCGGGTTTAATGACCATGCTCTTGCCCTCCCTTCCTGGTGAGTACGAGCTTTCCCTCTGTGCAAAGGATGGTGCTGTTGAATTAGCTCGAAGTTCCCGGTTCCATATGATCTGGCCTCCGAGTAATCTGAGGGCGGTTTTGATTCCACCCGATCCGGAAGATAAAAGGAAGTTTTTATTGGAATATTGTGGCTATCCCATGTCTGAAAACGATACTATTGCGCTATATCGGGCCGGGGATGATGAAAGCGATGCACTGGCTTATAAAGATATTAGTTCTATGTCGCTCGGACGAGTAGAGTGGGAGTTTGACGTGCCCTCCGAGCCGGGATATTATGAGTTTCGATTGTTGACAGGGGAGGGAAAAATCCTGATAAATCAAAGCCCTGCCATACACTCGGTCACAGGTGAAACGCTCCCTCCGCCTACACCACCGCAAATTCCAGCAAAAGCTTGCCCTCCTTTGTGGTTGAGCGCTATTGCCGGCAATGGAAAAGTTTTTCTGGAGTGGACTCCTCCCGAAGCTACAGTGCCCGCAACATCTTACCAGCTGTATCGTCGGACCACTGAGGAAGAGGATTATGCTTTGATCAAAGAGCTGGATCCAACGGAATCAAGCTACCTGGATGAAGAAGTGACGGTTTACATCAAGTATTTATATCAGCTTCGATTGGTGGATGCGGAAGGCCAGGAGAAAAAGAGTAGCAATGAAGCTTTTGTTATTCCTAAGAAGATTTCATTATATGTTGGCTTGGTTGGTTTCAGTAGCACTCGCATGAAGACCTTTTCATTTTTGGGCCAAACTTCTCCCGGATCCCAGGTAACGGTCAACCATATTGATATCCCGGTCCTTCCGGAGGGATACTTTTTTGCCACGGTGGAAATGGAACTGGGGGACAATCGACTGGAGATCATTGCTAGCAACAAAGCTGGAGAAAAACTGATTTATCCTTATCTTATAACACGAAATCCCATTGAGCCCTCATGGCCAAAAGGGATGGTGGATATCGTGCTGACTATTGGCAGTAAGCAGGCTCGGGTGAATGGAAAGACCATGGAGCTGGATGTGGCTCCTTTTATCGATCAGGGGCGAACGCTGGTGCCCTTTCGCTTTATAGGCGAATCCCTCGGCGCTGAGGTCACTTTTACTACCGACAGCAGTGGACGGGTGGATATGGTGACGTATACCCTGGGAGACACACATGTGGTTTTGTTCATCGATCGAGCAGAAGCGCTGGTGAATGGCGAGAAATATGAGCTGGGAGTACCTGCCCGGATTGTTCAAGGGCGGACGGTGGTGCCAGTGCGCTTTGTATCGGAGGCGCTGGGCTGTGAAGTATTCTGGAACGCAGAGACCAGAGAGATAAAGATACGTTATACTGCTAAGAAGTAGTGAAAATCATATGGGGAGAGCTTTCTCCTCATGGGTTTTGATGCTGAAAGTGAGTCAATACCCCCGTCCCTTTGACTCATTATTCCTCTTCGATGTGGTTTCGGAAGTAACTTTCAGTATCAGGATCGGTGAAGTAAGCATAACAACCTTTTTTGCCTCTGCTCATCAGAGTAAGG
>CAZMFK010000261.1:0-2418 GCA_964565545.1 uncultured Caldisericota bacterium
TTTAAAAATAAAAAAACATAAAACAACTCAATAATATCAATTTCCAGAAAACATAATAGGGAACTACTGTTGTCATTATCTTATCCAGTGGAACGCCAGAACCTTCAGAAAACAATCTTCTATAACGATCTAATTGATTTTGGTGCTTTTTCCCTAATCTTTCCATGTGAACCTTCAATCCTTCTCGAATATCAGCTGGTGGGAGTTCTTTTCTAACATCCATGAAGTAGGGACCTGAACCCTCACGAATTAACTCCCGAAAATTGGGTCCGACATTTTTTTTGGCCCAAATTGCCCATCGTCTACCCTCCACTGTCTTTTCAAATTTTGTTAGGTCAGCCCTTTTATAATCAATGATAAGTACTCTGCTGTCACTTTTCATAGAGATGTAATCAATTTCCCTGCGGGAACTATTTCCTCCCTGTTTATAGTGTATGCTTTGCTCAACAAATTTTTTTCCTTCAACGATTTTTATTGGTTGTTTTTCAAGATAATATAGCTCTGCTACCTTGTGGACAAGATTTCCTTCTTCTGCTGGTCTGTACTCTTTTAATCGTTCACAGACATTGGCGGTTTTGGTTAAGAATGGCTTCAAACCCATTTGCATATTTTTTTTAACTATCTCTCTGCTGCCAACTTTATCAAGAAACTTCTTTCCTATCGAAGTTTCCTCCAATTTATCCCAAGCATTTTCTTTATACGCATTCAACTCTGACATGGATTTAAACTTTGGAGCGATTTCTTGAACACTTAATTTTTCGAGATCTTTTCCTAATTTATTTTCGATGCGTTCAGGTAAAATTCTATTTTTCTCAAATTTTTCGAGCCTGCTTTTCTTCTCCGTTTGTGTTCGTTCAATACTTCCATCTATCAAACGCCTGTTTTGGGAGCGTATTTCATTTTTCTTAAGTGTCTCTCTTTCCCGCTGTTCATAAACTCTATGATACTGATTGTGCTGTGACATCGTTGGATAGCTCTCCTTGGTAAATGACAAAATCATTAGCAATATTTTTCTGTGTCTTGTGGATGATGGTCCCTTTTGACAAAATTTTTCCGAGAATACAAATCCCTATGTTCGAGATGTCCAACCCCTTCACTGCAGGACCGAACCCTTGATTGATGAAGTCAATCATTTCATCGAATAATTCGATTATTGGTGCACTACTGTGCATGAGTCGTTCGAAGTGCAAACCCATTTTAGAGACCTCAAGCAATTCTTTAACATCATATTCCAGGTAACATTTTCTTGTGCAAAATTCACATGTTAAATAAGGTCCATTTTTCCTGACCATTTTCTCCTCAAGCCATTGATTGAATTCGCTTGAATTGTTGCCAGGTAATTCGGAATCAGATCTCATCAAGTCGTTTACTCTTCCCATCCACAAAAGTGCGTATTCCGCAATTTCCTCATAGCTCCAACCCAAATACAAGCCCCTCGGAATGCATTCGAAGTTTGACCAGCTAACAATTTTTTTATATGCCTCTTCCATACTCAAGCCCATATTTTCTGCCCATGAATTAAGAGGAGTTGAAAAAATGCCAGTAGCTTCTTCGGAAAGCTCAAGAAGTTGCGTTCGGTGCCATGCCGTTAAAAATTTTTGGTCGTTCTTAAGTCTTCTGGCCAGTTGGTACCCTGTCGAGTTTCTTTCAATATTCAATCTCTGGCCATCTTTTTGATTAATGAACCCGATCTGCTGGTAAATCAATCGGAGGTCGTCATCAGTTACCCTTTTTTGCTTAGACAGATTCTCAACAGGATCAATACTTAACAACATGGGGTGATCATCCAAATGGCTATGGACGATTGCCTCTCCTACTGGAATGCTGATCAGATAACGAGATTGTGCATCGTTCATATTTGACATTCCCTTTAGAAGGTTCCTCTCATCTTCGGGTACCATCCGATGCATAATCTTAAGATTAGAATTTTTTACAGCATCTGACACTAATTTTGAAGGGATTTGCTCAACAATCAAGATCCCTTCACCATATGCGCGGATTTCGGAAAGCATATTGGTAAATGTTTCGACTGCTTGGTTAGCTGGACTGGCAAAATCTGGTGATTTTTCTCCTGAAGGTGCTTTTAATAAACGATGCGCCTCTTCAATAACGGTCAAATGCTGAAAATTAGGGGCCTTTTCATCCACGTCTCTTTGCAATTGCCTATATTCAAACAACCTTGTTAGCAGCAAGCCGAGGATAAACGCCTTCTGCTCATCATCACCAATTTTTTCGAGTTCCAGTATGCAATTTGTTTTTAATAGTGGTCGCATACCCTGGTCAACAGGCACATTAAGCATCATGCCTTTTCCCCCCGTCATGAGTGATTCGATTCGGGTCTGCAAAGCTGCTTTTACGTCTCTTTCCACTTCCAAGCCATACCCTAACCTACTGGTAACATTATCAATTTTCTTGTGA
>CAZMFK010000262.1:0-2416 GCA_964565545.1 uncultured Caldisericota bacterium
TCGAGGTAGTCGCTCCATAATTCGTCCTTGATGCCTTCAGGTTTTGGAAATGTGATTTCTGTACTCTTTTTAGTATTATTTTTTACATTTTTATCATTCTTACCATTCTTGTCTGTGTTGATTTGTTGTTGATCTGTTGTTGAAACTTCCTCATCTGACTCCTGGTATATATCGTATTTATGAACATTTACGATAGTAAATTTGTTGTTGGTTTTTAAGCCAATGAACCCAAATTTTTCTAATTTTTTCATACGATTGTAAAGTGTGTTCGGATTTTGTTCTAAATATTCTGCCATTTCGTATCTTCCGGTTATAAATTCACCTCGGCCAATTTCTATAAGAGTGTTGCCATGAAAGATGCTTTTTTCTTTATGATTCGCCCGCAATAAGCAATATACGAATAACTGCAACAGCTCAGGGTCTTTCATAATCGGATTATCAATCAGCTTACGGTGCAATTTAATCCAACCATCCATGGTTCACTCCATGAATTCTTTTAAGTCTTTTTCTTTGACCAGGTACACCTTCCGCCCTCTGCCTGGGTTCGGACTAATACATTTACCCTTCAACAGACCCCTCTTGATCATGTTGATGATGTTCCTATTGGGCACTCGTAGTATTTCCGCTGTCTCCGACACTGTCAGATATTTGTCCATTGTTTACCTCCTTCTTTCTGAGTTTACGTTTGCCGGTCATTTTGCTGGACTTTCGCTCGATGTCATTCTGCATGCGACGTATCAGCTCCAATCTTTTTTCTTTGGTGCTTCTCATTAGAAGGAGATATATACCAGGTTCCAATACTTAGAGGTAGATGATTAGGCATTTAAAGCTGAGTTCTATTTTCAGCTGATGGATACTGGGAATCGTGCAAGCTAACTATAGCAGCTAATTCTTTGAAATCTGTTATGATCTGGTTCAAATTTAAAATCCTCTCCCCGAGATCCAAACACTTCACATATATCTCCTTCTAAATTATTACTGATCCATGTCCAGCGTATGCAATATTGACTATCGTGAAGTATCATATATAGAAAATAATATGTAGAATTTGAATATAATTTTTTACAGACCAATAAATCAGATCCACCCTATGTTAGTTTATACTATGATTCTACTCCCTTTAGGGTAAAACCCATAGATTTTGGAATCTAATGTACGATAGAGACGGGGGTAGTGACTCAAATCGCATGGATGTACAAGCAGAGTTCATAGAATCCATCTAAGCTCATGAAAACTTCTCAAACAGATCAAATCTAAATACGAAAAAATGAAGCTTGCCAATAATGAAATTAACTAGGTTATCTGCCACATGAATCAGTTTCAGTTAAATCTCAATAGGTCAATAGGTATTTTTAGCTACTCTGGCTTTACCTTACTTCCATGCTGATCGTGGCTTTTTTACTTCGCTGAAGCTGGTCAGTCACCTGGAAAGTGAGGGTCATCTTGCCCTTCGCTTTAAAAAGGTGCTGGAGCGTTTTTCGCATATCCTTTTGCTGAGTCAATGCCTCCGTTGCGCCATCGCCCCAGTCGATATTGAGATCATAGGGAAGTTGAGCTCCAGTGAGAACAAAATCAAGCTCCAGGGGAGTATCCTGTGAGATATACACGGAAGCTGTTTGCGGATCCCACTGGGCATTGCGATAATACAGCCCCAGATAAAGGTCAGGTCGGCCTGTGCGCTGAGGAATCAGCTGAAGCATCACATGAGTAAAATCAGAGGACTTTTCGGTGCAGGTGACATCAAAATGTACTGGAAGCGTACGCGCTTGAGCTACGGCTGTATGGACCGAGAGATCCACCTGGAAGCTTTGAACCGAAAGCGGAGCTATTGTTCCCAACTCAAAACTGATCATCTGGGAAGTAAGCTTAACTGAGCGATAGCGACTTGCTCTCAGGAAAGTGGTTTCCATAGGGATAGTCATGGTTACCCGGGTTTGAGTGGCAGCTTGCTGGCCTTGATTGGCTACGGTTACAAATAGCAATGCTTCTTCTCCCTTGAAGAAAGTGGGCTTATTGACTTCGGCCCAGATGCGCAGGTGAGGTGGAGTTAGATCAAGCACATGGATTAAGGGTAGCTCCAGTGTAGCACTAGCACTTGCGTTTTCCAGGCAGGAAGCTTCAAAGTCTAACATAACCGAAGCATCCGCAGGAACATTAGCAATAACCTCTAAAAATACAGGAAAAGCAATGCTTCCCCCTGCAGGAAGATTGCCCACCGTGAAGATGCGACTATTCCCAGTCCCGGGAGTAGAAACAATCAGTTGATAAGACTGAAAAGCCAATTCGGGCGGTAAAGTGACTAGAACTTCACCAGCGGTAGCGACAGCTGTACCCGTATTGCGAAGCTCCACCATGAGTACTGGCAGATCTCCCTTTTTGTAAGTAACTGCATCTGCAGATACGCTCAGTTCCAGCA
>CAZMFK010000263.1:0-2415 GCA_964565545.1 uncultured Caldisericota bacterium
CTGGACTTAGGATCCAGTGGGTAAAACCATGCGGGTTCAAGTCCCGCCTCTCGCAGTCTTCAAACCAAAATTTCAAATCTTCAGATTTTTTTATTTTGACTGCATGTATTCTTTTGAAATCGCTACAAATTGCTCGATCTTCGCTATAAGCTCTTTATTAAATTCAGTAAGCTTTTTGCTGCTGAAAAGTTCAATAACCTCATTGGCATGACTGGCTGAATAGATATGAAACTTGCCTTCCTTCACTGCTTCGATAATATCATCTCTCAACATCAAGTTTTGTTCATTTTGCCAGGGAATGACTACTCCCTGAGTACCGCTCAGTCCTTCTTTCGAACATATATCAAAGAAACCCTCGATTTTAGCATTGACTCCACCGATAGGCTGGATGTTTCCCTGCTGATCCATGGATCCTGTAATAGCCAGATCCTGTCTTAGCGGTATTTCCGAGATGCTGGATAAAATGGCTAAGAGCTCTGCAACAGAAGCGCTATCACCTTCCACACCACTGTAGCTTTGCTCAAAGCAGAGATGAACAGAAATGGGAAATGGGCGGCTTCGGGCATATTCCTTCATCAAATAAGCGCTAAGAATAAAAACACCTTTGTCAAAGATGGGACCGCTGAGACGGCTTTCTTTTTCAATGTTGACGACTGTGCCTTTACCAATGGAAGAGCTTGCAGTGATTCGATTAGGTTGACCGAAAACTAGATCCCCCACACCCAGGACTGATAAACCATTGATCTGTCCTACGCTGGACCCTTCAATATCAATTCGAATAACTTTCTGATGGATATTTTCATGAACTTTTTCCTCATATAAATTGGAACGATAACGTTTCTCATGGATGGATTGAAGGACATGCTGACGTTTGACAATTTTCTGATTATCTTTTTCCGCCCAGTGGATACTTTCATATACGATGTCCAGCACTTTGCTGAATTGTGTGGAAAGTTTGAATTTGTCCTCTACCAGCCAGGAACCATATTCGATGATTTTTGCAATGGCATCACCGTTAAAAGTCATTGCAGATTTGTATTGTTTGCAATGGGTACCCACAAAAGAAGCATATAGCTCTTCAGTTTCCTGATTTCGGGTCATTTCATAGTCAAATTGGCTGATAATCTTGAATAGCTTTCTAAAATCGCCATCATATTGATAAAAAATAGAATGTTCCCATTCGGTACCGATTAAGATGATTTTAACATCCAGCGGAATAGGCTCAGGTTTGAGGGAGATAGTGGGGACAATTTTGATTTGTTCATCAAGGTTTTCAATCAAACACTGTTTGCTTTTTAAGGTTCTTTTCAGGTTATCCCAGATATAGGGGGCTGAGAGTAAATCAGCTGCCTGCAATATCAAATAGCCACCATTGGCATTGAGCAGGGAACCTGAGCGGATATAGCTCAAATCTGTCTGCATCACGCCATAACGCTGAACATATTCAATGCTACCAAAAATATTGTAGTAGGAAGGATTGATTTCACGAATAACTGGTGCGCCCTGGGTATTGGAGTGGTCAACCAGCAGATTGATACGATAACGCTCAAAAAAGTCTTCTTTGCTGGGGTTGTCAGCCATACCAGGAAGAGGAGGTGGTGCTTTTTGTTTGGAATCTTCTTTAAAATAGGCAATATTATTAACAATGTCTTCGAGCAAGGCATCCAGGTAAAGCAAAACTTTGGAATGATGGCTGTACTTGGTTTTTAAATCATCAATCAGCACTTCCAGCGCAAACAGGCCAATACGTTTGTCCAATTCAGCCAGCTTTTGGCGAAGTTGACGCTCTAATTGCTGACCTTTTTTTAAAATGACAGCAATTTCTTTTTGCAGTTCTTCCCGCTTTTCATCTATAGCTTCTCTCTCTTTTTCTTCCAAGGCCTGGTACTCTTCTGGTTTGAGAGGTTTGCCATCTTTAACAGGCACGGTAAAAATACCCTCTGGAGACGAATTAACCTGGAAACCCAGTTCGGTTGCAAGCTTATTTATGCTTTCCGTTAGGATCGTACTTTTTTTGCTGATATCATTGATGATTTTTGCTCGCTCTTTATCATGATGTTCGCTTTCAAATGCTTTAGTGACCCGCTCTTTAGAAAGAGCGATAAATTCCTGCATGTCTTTTCGGAAAATCTGGCCTTCGCCAGTTGATAGATTGATGGCCCGAGGACGATTTGGGTCAGAAAAGTTGTATACATAGCACCAATCCTGTGGGGTTGGCTGCTGTTTGGAAACTACATCTAAAATAGCTTTGATAGTGGAGTTTCTACCCGATCCAGTTGGGCCGGTAATGAAAATGTTGAATCCATCAGCATGAGTACTGAGACCCGTATGGATAGCTTTAATACCTCGATCCTGACCAACAGTATTGAGAAGCACTGGAACTTCATCCGAAGTTTGAAATCGGAACTTATTGCA
>CAZMFK010000264.1:0-2406 GCA_964565545.1 uncultured Caldisericota bacterium
ATGATCTTCTTTTTTGCATTAGAATAATTAATCCTTGGAATATTTTTTGTCCAATTGGTATAGAGATAACAAATAACAATAAGGTTTCTAGTTGTTATTTCTACCCTAATTCTATTACGGACCTGAAAAAGCATCAAAAAGATAACAGAATCTTGAGTTGCAATGATATAGAAAGATTAATAACTTTTTTTGAAACAATCAGAAATAATCCACCAGGAAACATAAAAATAATCAAACGCCGCTTAATTACCATTGTTAATAAATCGATAGATAAAAATTTTCGATATGCTGAGGCAGTGGGATTAATGGAGTCGATTGTATCTAGCAATGACCAAGGTGAACTTAGTTTTAAATTTTCGTTGTATTCATCCTATATCTTGTCAAAATATGGAAATAATACAAGCTTTAAGGAGATGTATCAAGCATATACTGACCGTTCATCAATACTTCATACAGGAAAAGCAAAAAAAGAAATCACTGACCAACGACTCGAAAAAATAATTGAATACTGCCAAAAAATAATCTATTCATCAGTAGTTGAGAGCTGTACATCAAAGAAAGTTAAAGAAATGCTTTTAAATGAATTAGGTATTTAAATCAGCTTCCTATCCTATTTTCGAAAAAAAATACAGAAATGGAGAGTTATCACATTTTTACACAGTAAAAGATATAGTCATTTGAAATGAGATAAACTCTATTGCTATCAACCACTATTTCAGAAATGACTTTGTCAGACGCTTCATAAACCCATTGTTTCCAGAGGCTATCTGCATTCTCTTCATTTCCATACAGTATGAAAAATACCTGGTTGTCGATCGAAAATATAACTTTTTGATTGCTTAAACATAACTCACTGCCAAAGAAATAACTAATAGGAAAGCTCCATTTAATTACTCCTTCGAGATCTCTGCATTCTAAACTGGAACCTGATAAAGGTAAAAACAAATTGCTCTTTTCTATTCTCAAATTTTTTCGCATATGAACTCTTGTAGTTCTTTCCCGAGCAAAAGAACCATCAATTTTACTGATAGATTTAATTGTATCATTAGCTATCATGGAAGAATAAATAATCGAATCATTTGTCTGTGCTATTGATGAAACAGGTAAGGTTTTTGTTTTCCATAATATACCATTTCCAATCTAGCAGCTTTCTGTGTAGTTTTATCCCGTTTATGGCTTGCATATATTCAAAAATTTTAGGAAGTTCTTTTTCGTTGATCAGGAAAAATATTTTTTTAAATAATACTTGACTGTATAAATTTTTTCTATAAACTATACATCAATGATAAATAAAAATGAAAGCACAGTATTTAATGCACAAGGATCAATAAATATTTCGAAGGAGCTATTTGTTCAATATGTAGAACTCGATGAAAAGCATCACCTTGCTGAAAAAATCAACCAAAAGCAGTATAGCGCATCCGATTCACCTCTCACGTATCGGAAAATTAACTATATCGAAAATATAGGCTTGATGGATTCTCAGCGAAGCAGCGAAAGCAAGTGGAGGAAGTTTTCCTATAAAGACCTTGTCTACCATAATGCTTTACTTAAAATCATGCATTTTGGCGTAAAATGTGAACACCTTAAGAACTTGAAAGCGTTGTTTTATCAGGAAGAGAAAATAATAGAAAAAACCCAGTTTTTAAATCCTGCTGATATTGCTATTGGCCTAACTCTTGCAGGACATGAAATCATTCTTTGTCTTTCCAGTAACTGGCAAGCTATGTTTATCGATTCCAGAAAATTCATCAAGAAACAACATGTTGGGGGCAAGTATTACCTTTTTATCCCCATGCAAGAACTCATAGACGAAATCAAAGAATGCCCCTTCGAAAAATCTTCTGCTGTTATAAACTCTATGTCTGCTTTAACCAGTACAGAAAGCGAATTATCCCTTTTTGAAAAGAACCTGATAAGCTTAGTAAGAAATGAAAACTATCGTAAATATGAATTTAGCAAGGATTTGGATTTTAACAGCAATGTTACGGTAAAAACTACAAAGTATATATCCGGAAAAAAAGACTATGACGATATAAAGAAACAGCTAAGCCAGCTTTCCTTTGCGTCCGTGGAAATGAAGATTGAAGACAGCAGTTTGGATTTTTACATCATTACAGAAAAGCATAAGCTCGAATATTAACCATTTTTTTTAATATATTTGTTACTATTTGGTTTTTGGTATTGAGAGGTACTCAGGCTAGAAGCTAATAGTTCCTAGGAAGGGAATTATTGCTTTATGATTGAGTACGAAACAATCAAAGAAAAGTGCAGGAAAGAGCTGAAAGAGCTTAACCTTGACGAAAAGAAGGAGGAAATATTAGTGAAAGAGCTAAGCTATTTTTCGGAATTGGGGTCTCGACTACAATTTCGGACATTAGGGTAAGATAGTATAGAAAGAAAAAG
>CAZMFK010000265.1:0-2401 GCA_964565545.1 uncultured Caldisericota bacterium
CGGTGCCATGGCAGGTGAAGACATCAATGTCCTTGAGGACTTGTTTATTAACAACCAGCCACCGTCAGAAGCTACTGAAAAGGCTGTGGAAGATGCCACCAGCCTGAAGAATTACCTTGAACAGGATTTCTTCCGCAAGGGTTTTGAAGACGGCTACAATGGCCATGCCGCTGAACTGCTGGAAAATAAAATCCTGAGTATGAAGGCTGATTTCAGGTACAACCTGAACCTGAAAATAGATCAGGCCAGGCAGGAAATCCTGAAACTGGAAAACCACAGAATCAGTGTGGAGGGGATGTCGGATCGCCTGATCAGGCAGATCGATAATCAGATCAATGCCATGAAGTCCAATATCAGTGAACTGGAAGCTGAAATCGCGCTGGCCGATATTGACCAGGGATATGTAATGATAGGGGTGTATCAGTACCGCGATGGATTTATCCGGGGTACCGAAGCCTATCTGGAAGAGAAACTGATTGCAGGGAGTACGGGACTTTTTGTTTAACCTTAAAAAAAATAGCTATGTTGAAATTCGCATGCTTTATTACCGGGGATAACTATCAGATGCTGAAATCGGAAACAACGCCCAGCAGAAAAAAAGTGATTGCACTGGCAATGGCTGTTTTTGTGCCAACCCTCATGTGGTTTATTACTGGCTTCCGATGGTTTACGCGGTTTTTGAAAAACCCTTGCACACAGCTATATTTGCCGGCCTGCTTGCTGCAGCAATGATTTTTATTATTGAAAAACTGGTTGTCATGTCAAGCGGGAGCAAGTGGCTGGTTATGTTCAGGGTGCTGCTTGCTTTTCTGGTAGCTGCCCTGGGTTCAGTTTTTCTGGATGAGGTAATCTTTGCCAAAGACATCAGCCAGCAAATGGCAATTAATCGCGACCAATTGATTAACAGGAAGAAAGACCAGGTTCAGCAATCTTTCAATGATGAAAAGGTTGCCCTGGAAAAAACCATTCAGGAGAAATATGCCGCCTGGCAGCAGTCGCTTCAGGCTGCTGAGCGGGAAGCCGATGGCAGCGCCGGTAGTGGCATCAAAGGGGTGCATGCCATTACCAGGCTGAAATTAGCCAATGCAGGTACTAATCAGAATGACTACCTGCAGGCCAAAAAGGAACTGGAAGATCTTCAACTTCACATTTTAGATGAACAGGGAAAGGCTGCTGAACAGGTTCGGGCCGGTTTCGAAAACAATGCCCTGCTGCAGCGCATCAAAGCCATGTTCGATCTGGTAAAAACCGATGGATATATGATGGCATTCTACATTCTGGTTACTTCCATTCTCTTTACTCTTGAATTTTTAGTTGTTGTTTTTAAAGTAACCATGGGTAAAACCAATTATGAACGCAGGCTGGAGTTGATTGAAGAGATCGGGCAGAAGCGCATGGAAAAGGTGAGGCAGCATGATCTGAGGTATTTTGAGGCCGGGAAGGACTATAGAGAAAGCTCGAAAATTCAAAAGGATCTGCAGCTAGTCAGAACATCACTCTTTAACTAGAGAACCAACTTTTACGTAACTCTTAAGCTTATTATAAAAATTTAATTAGCTTTGTTCTTCAAATTTTCGCATTTTTGAGATGGCACATTTAAGAGGTTTTATACTGGATAATTTTAGGGTGTTTCAAAATCTTACCCAATTCAATTTTTCATCAATTAATGTTTTAACCGGAACGAATAGTTCTGGAAAAAGTTCTTTGATAAAAGGACTTCTACTTTTCATGGAGAATTTTTCTGGGGAATCCATACCCGAGAATCTCCATTTCAACAAAGACTCCCATAATCTTGGAAGTATTGATTTTGCAATTAACAATCCAAACAAGGATGAAATACTTTTCGGGTTTCCTGTCTCATTCCCCTTACAATTAGTGAATAGCTATAAAAACACAGAGGAAAATTGGATTTTTACCTTTAAATATAAGATTAACAGAGTCGCTGGCATACCTAAATCAATACTTAACTTGGTGGAGCTCAAAGAAACAATAAGTAGGGAGGTTCTTTTAAAACTGGATTTTGAGACACCAATGCTTAATATAGAAGAATATATATATGAAAAATCAGTCAAAGCAGTAATCAATATTGAATTATTAAAGAAAATTAATGGTAAATTTTCTTCGCTTTCTAAAAAAACTGAAAAGGGTTATGAACTCCCTTCCAAGGAAGAAGATCGAAAAATAGTTTTATCTGCCATTGATTTTAATCTTAAATCTATTAATGAAAAATCCTTAGTTTCTAATGTAAGGTCGAATGTTTTGAAAAACCTATATAACATTTCTGAGAAAAAAATATTTTTTACTGATGAACAATGGGGTTTTGATGAAATGTTATTTAGATATAGAAAAGATAATGATTTACCTTTAAGTCCTGATGAACAAAATGAATTAATCAAAGTTG
>CAZMFK010000266.1:0-2400 GCA_964565545.1 uncultured Caldisericota bacterium
CTACTTCCTGTTCTTTGGACTCGATATATTTGTTTAGAAGATGAATTTTTTTGTATTTATCAAGCATATCCTGAGTGCAGAATTTAATGCTGGAAGTATCTATATTAATAGCTCTTTTTATCCGACGACCGCCGGTCTCTTGCATACCTCTCCAATTTCTAAAAGAGTCAGAGATGAGAGCATAAGCTGGGATTGTTGTTATGGTTCTATCAAAATTTTGAACCTTGACGGTATTCATTGTCACATCTATGACATCACCGTCAGCTCCATATTTGGGCATCTCTATCCAATCACCTATACGCAGCATATCATTCAAAGACAAGAGCATGCCTGCCACTAGTCCTAAAATTGAATCCTTGAATATAAATGAAAAGACTGCAGCCATTGCTCCAAAGCCACTTAGGTAAATCAATGGATTTTGACCTAGAAGATTGGCTAAAATTACAATTCCCAGAATGATAAAGAGGATTATTTTAATAACTTGAAGGAATCCTTTTATTGGTCTTTCTTTTGAGATTTCAAATTTTGTATAGATATCATTTATTGCATTCAGAGTTGCACTAAAAATACCGATAATCAAGATCAATAGAACTGTGGATAATATTTTTCGAAACACAGATTCTAATCCTTCGAATAGAAATGAGGAGTTATAAATCAGTATAAATGGGATCAGTAAAAATAGTCTATGTATGACAGACCTTTCCAAAAAAACATTATCCCAAGTGAATCGGTTCCCTTTGATATACTTGATCAGTATTGGTAGAACGATTTTTTTAGCAATAAAATGGACTGTTACACTAGTCAGTATGACCAAAACCAACACAATGAGAAAGGAGAGCCATTCTGCGATAGTTGAATTTATGCCATTTTCGATGAAAATGGTTGAAAAGTAATCCATAATCCGCCTCCCAGGTTGCAAAGATATTTCCAATGATGATAGATTTGTTTCATTCAATTTTAACATATCCCACAGTCAGAATTCAAAAAAATATTAAAGCATCAAAGTATCAATCAAAAATATGTTGTATAATATTCTAAAAACATAATGATAAATTGCAATAAGAAATTGAACTAATTTTCATGCTTAACAGATCTTGCACTGTATTATGATTGATTTGTCATGGGAAGGGTGGAGATTTTCATCGAAAATACTACCCGACCTTGACAACCTTTAGCATCGTATACTCTAAGTTGGCCTTTCGGCATTCTCTGCCGTAAGGCCTACATGAAAACTCGATGCTTTATGCTATGACGCATAGATTGCATCCAGTTCGTCCTCAAAGAGCTCCTCTGGTGTACTGTATCCCAGGATCTTTCTGGGTAATGAGTTCATCCATTCCTCTATGAAGGAAATGTCTTCATCAGCATAGTCATTTATGCTCTTGCCTTTTGGGATGAAGCGACGTATCAGCCCATTGTGCCTTTCATTGGTCCCTCTCTCAAATGAAGAGTAGGGGTGGGTGAAGTATACCTTTGTAGAGCTTTTAGACTCCAGTTCATGTAGCTCTGAGAACTCTGATCCATTATCGGAGGTTATGGTCTTAAATACCTTGCTGAAACCTTCTCCGAAAAATGATTGTATCTTCTTGAACTCGTTGGATACAGCATCAGCTGATTTTGATGAAATCCTTCGTATAATGGCGTTTCGGGTCTGTCTTTCAACTATGGTCAGCAATACTTCTTCACCCTTGGACTTTTTACCTATTACAGTGTCTATCTCCCAGTGCCCGAATTCCTTGCGCAAATCAACGGACTTTGGTCGTAGTTCTATACTGTTGCCAAGTTTCCTCTTATTCTTGCGAGTGCGTTTTGATTTAGTGTTGTACTGAAGTTTAAGAGGTAAGTCAGAGTTCTTAACGCTCATAAGTCCAAGGTCAATGTAATTATACAGGGTCTTGGTGCATACCATTTCAGAACGTTTGAACTTTCCGGATTTCAGAGCACGACCAACGCATGTATCAGGAGACCACTTGCCTTCTTTAATCATTTTGGTGGCATAGTCTATGAATGCGCTGCATTCAAGCCTTTTAAAGGGCTTACAGGAGTTCTTGCGGTTATTGTCATAGACTGCTTTGCCTGTGGAAGCCAGGTATACATCAACTTTATTTTTGGCAATTATTTGTGTAGTGGTACCCTTTCTGATTTCATTTAGAATGGTATTTTGTGCCCTGCCAAGCTGTTTAGCTATCTTGTAGGGGGTAAAGCCATCTTGAAGACGGAGTTGAATAAACATTCGCTCCTCGTAGTTTAGGTGTTTGTTTTTCCTCGAATCAGTGGTATTATTAGGGTAGTCCATAGAGATTATCCTCCGTGTCAGATTTTTTGTCGTGATTAAATCATAACACAGATAGTCATCTATGGGCTTTTTATATTAGTTCAATTTCATTTTACAATGAGTCA
>CAZMFK010000267.1:0-2384 GCA_964565545.1 uncultured Caldisericota bacterium
AGGACCATGCACAAGGAAAACTTCATCAAGCATAGCTGCTTTTAGCTTATTGTTTTCCAGCATGCTTCGGATGTCTTCCACGTAGGTGTTTTCTGAACGGTGGTCAAGCAAAGTGCTCAATGAAGCGAGAATCTGTCCATCTTGAAAAAGGGACAAATTGGATTTGCGAAGTGCAGTTTGGAGCAGGAGCTGAAGGTTAGGCATGGTAAAAAACCTGAACTCTTCGTTGATTGGGGCTTAGCATGCTAAAATAGAGCATCCATTGGTAGTATTTTTCTGTGAGGGGAAATTTGTCTGCCCATTCCACGATTTTGATACCTGGCAAGGCTAAAGTGTCAAAAAACCCAATATCATGAAGATCTTCGGTCTTTTCTAAGCGATAAAGATCAAAGTGGTAAAGTGTGATCGAGGGGGCTGGATACTCTCTGAGTAGTACAAAGCTTGGGCTGATAACCTCAGAGGAAATATCAAAAGCTGATGCGACCCCTTTGGTAAAAGTGGTTTTTCCAGAACCCAGGTCTCCGCATAGGGCTGCAGCATCATCCCTTGGGCACTGGAGAGCAAAAAACCTTCCCAAAGCAATCATTTGCATCTCATTAAATAAAAGACAATCACAAAACAATTTTTTCATCTCTTAAGCATTTTATTTAGAGAATTACAACAATCAATTGGAAAGCGAAAAATCCCTTGCCAAAATACTCAGGTCAGTCGCATTGACCAGACCGTCGCCATTGATGTCAGCAGCGTAAAGGTACTTTTCCTCTGTATAGCTTGCGCCAAATGAATCTTGGAGCATCTGCAGATCCAATTCATCTACTATTCCATCCTCATTGATGTCGCCATGAAAAAAATGCTTGTCATAAAGCATACAATGGTACCCAGAGAAACGATAAGTCTGGAAATATCCTTCAGAGTCTGTTCCGTAGAGTTTTCGGATGGTGATATCCGCCTTACCCTGACTGAGTCCCACGAAACCCAGCTCCAGTAATGGAGTTCCCTTGGGAATCACTATTATTTCATTATCAGGACAGCTCCACTCTACAAAAATGATCCCATGGATATTGCTTCCGATACGGGTAAGTACCGGCTGGCAGCCTTTCAATCCCCGCAAGGAAAGTATTTCAATGGATTGACAGGATAAAAGATCTGGGTCAAAATTAAATTCTGTAATAAAACTTTGGATGCTGATATCTTGGGTTGCTATCAGGCATACCGTAAATCTTTCCCCCACTTTTTGTTTGCGGTAGGACTGCCACAAAACATCAACCGCTTTTTCTGGAGATTGGGTAATTTCAATGGGAATATGCTCCTGGTATGCTACTTGCCTATAGCCTTCCTCGAATTTCCATAAATGAATCGTAAGATAATAAGAGCCATCAGGGGGCAAAGTTAGTCGGTCAACAAAGGATGGATCAAAAGAAAAATGATAATAGTCAGGATATAGATAAGCGGAGTATAAATAACCCCAGTGAAGACCCCACTGATCCGTTATGGAAATATCAACCAACGCATGATTGAGGATTATATCGAGCGATCTACTGGTGTATCTTTGGCCTGAAATCAGGGAAAAAGCTACTTCGATCCTGCCTGTGTTTTTCATTTCCTGAATATTCCATTGGCTTGGACTAACTTTTAAATGCTGGATAGGAGAATATGTTTTTTGTTTGTTTGGCACTTTAACAAGAATAGGAAGGTGCAGATCATGAATATATAGGCTGGCTTCATATTGATGAAAATTGATTTTTTCCAGGTCAAGGCTGATTTTCACTTGAACTTCCATGCTTTTTCCTGGAGGAAGGTTCAATTCCGAAGGAACGCACTGAATAGTCAATGGAGAAGCTTCGTCAGGAATGCGAGATACAGCAACAGGAATAATATCAGTTTTTACAGTTTCACTTGAGGAATTGCTAACCTTGATTACTGAAGGAGCAAGCAAGGAATCATAGGTCATGTTCAAAGATAAAGGGCTTATATGCAGAGAAGTTTTTAAAGCTTTGCCCAACTGCATTTCTCCTGCGCCCTGAAGACGAAATTCGTAAGGATTCTGACTCAGTGGATTAATCAGAGGATTCGCTGTGTGAACCAGAGAAGAAAAAAGTTGATTCACAGTCCATTTTGGATGAGCCTGCATTAAGCAAGCTGTGGCTCCAGCCACAAAGCCTGCAGAGATAGAGCTTCCGCTAATCCAATTATAGCCAAGATTGACTATTGAAAAAACATGTGCTCCCGGAGCCATTAGATCAGGCTTGATAAGAGTATTGGATCCTGGGCCACAAGAGCTGTCATAATCAGGAAAAGATATGATTTCGTCTTTAAAGTGAGCGCTCCAGTTTTGGGGATTTTGGAGAAGCTTTTCAAAAGAGCGATAGTCAACCATACAGCTA
>CAZMFK010000268.1:0-2376 GCA_964565545.1 uncultured Caldisericota bacterium
AAACAATAGATCAATATACTTTATATCCCGACCCGGTTATGATGTTTTTGTAACCAGACTATTGAATGGAAGTTATACAACACCTGAAAAACTTGGCAGGCAAATAAATTCTGGCGATTACAGAGAAAACTCCGTTTATGTGGCTCCCGATGAAAGCTATATGATCATTGAAGCGACTAAGGATGCGGTCAGCTGTGAGCTTTTTGTCAGTTTCGGGGGAGAGGACGGGTCATGGTCGGAAAGAGCAAAATTACCCATCCCCTGGGGCCGCTTCCCCTTCGTTTCACCCGACGGCAAATACCTGTTCTTCATGACCAGGGAAGGTATTTACTGGGTCTTAGCAAAAATTATTGAAGAATTGAGACTTAAGGAATAAAATATATTATAATAACTATAAATCAGCAACTAAAATGAAAACAGAAACTAAAACTCAGAAGCTACATTCCTTTCTTCTGATTCTATTTATTTTATTAGCTGTGTTCATGCTTAATATGACATATGCCAGTAAAATTCCAGGTACAATACTAATGGCAATCAGGATAACATTAATAGTTGCCTTTTATGGGCTATGGAGATTCTTTCATACGAAGAAACTTGAACATGCCAAAACCCTGTCCTTCACGCTAATGGTCGTGAACCTCGCATTCTTTTTTGTTTCATTTTTTACCGTTGATTTATTGAACATCAATTTAGAAAGTGCCAAAGGAATTGCATTTGCTAAACTAAGTGATAGTTTCATTATCAGTTTAGTTTTAATCTCCTCGTTTATGCTGGGAGGATTTAAACTTAAGGACATATATATAGCAAAAGGAATATTAGTATCAGGCTTAATAATTGGGTTACTTTCTTTTACACTTATGGGATTTCTTGCTCTGAACAACCCTGAACAAAAAGTTGACCCAATATTCATAATGAGAAATTTATTATGGATTCTTCTTTTCGTCTTTTCCAATGCATTTATGGAGGAATTGCTTTTCAGAGGTATTTTTTTAAAACAATTAAATGTTCTTTTTAATCCATTTTGGTCGATTATCTTAACATCGGTTGTTTTCGCTGTTGCACACATGCAGGTTACTTATACTCCTGATGTATTGTTTTTTGTAGGAATTGTATTAATACTTGCGTTGATTTGGGGATTTTTAATGCACTTTACGAAAAGTATTATAGCTCCAATGTTTTTTCATGCCGGTGCCGACTTAATGATAATAATCCCAATTTATTCAACTTTTGGAGTAACCGGATAGAATGTGGCTATGTGTTTGCAAATGAATAGAAAACAATGCCTGGCACGCAATATAGCCAATGTCGGGGGAAGAGGTAATGTGAAGTATTCTTTTGAACAGGAAATATTAAAAACAATTTAAAGGTGGGAAAAGTGAAAAAAACACATATACTATTTATTTTACTAATAGCATCAGCGTCAGGTTTGCCTGCTCAGGAAGTTGACTACTCCAAACTTACGGGCCCATACCTCGGTCAAAAAGAACCAGGCCTAAGCCCGGAGATTTTTGCCCCGGATATTATGACCTCCTCGCAGGGTTACCACAGCCCCATATCATTTTCTCCTGATATGAGGGAGGCTATCTGGCGGCCGATGCTGAATGAGAATGTCATCTACTACTCGAGGATCGAATCCGGGAGATGGAGTACTCCTGAAAGGATCAATTAGGTGAGGAGTTTGATGTTCTTGATCCATTCTTCTCGCCCGATGGCAACAGAATCTGGTTCCTTTCATTTCATCCTGACAGGCCCGGAGGGAGTGAACGGGAGAGAATCTGGTACGTTGAAAGAAGCCCTGATGGCTGGA
The DNA here is from genome assembly GCA_964565545.1 of uncultured Caldisericota bacterium. Taxonomy (GTDB): domain Bacteria; phylum Caldisericota; class Caldisericia; order UBA6126; family UBA6126; genus T3SED10-260. The sequence goes on from CAZMFK010000268.1 coordinate 1,808, forward strand.
CACCTCCTAAGCTGATTGACGATTGTGTCAATACACACCCCACTCACTGGTCATTCTCCGTTTCAGCCGGCGGCAATCTCTATTTTACTTCAGAGATCGCAGGTGAGGAAAACCAGGATGTTTACTGTTCGAAGTTTGACGGAGATAAGTATTTATTTCCCGTTAAACTAGGCCCTCAAATAAATACTGCAGGAAAAGAGTTTGCACCATTTGTTTCACCTGATGAAAGTTATTTGCTTTTCTGCCGGACAGGATCAGGAACCTGTAAATCGGATATATATTTAAGTTTCAGACAGCCGGATGGAACATGGTCCAAAGCGGTAGAGTTGGGGGTGCCCGTTAACTCACCGGCTCATGAACTATCCCCTGTCGTTTCGCCTGACGGCAAATTTCTTTTCTATATCAGTCAAAAGGAAGTCATGAACGGAATGCATTGGGTTTCAGTAAAAAATATTGAAGGGCTGAGACAGAAAAGGAACTAAATATTAACAATAAGAGAATGGAAAATGAAGAATGGGAACAAAGAGCTTGCGATTGAGAATTACGAAAAATCGCTGGAACTCGACCCG
>CAZMFK010000269.1:0-2326 GCA_964565545.1 uncultured Caldisericota bacterium
GAGGTTGAGCTGAAGTATCCACTGGTCTCTGAGAAGAATAAAAAATAACATAAACACCAAAAATAGAGAGAATGATTCCAGCAAGCTGAATCAAATTAAAGCTTTGACGAAAAAAAACCCAGTCTGCTATCAGAGAAAATACCGGCACCATTGCAATAATTATAGCTGCGTTGGATGCAGTAGTTAAAGAGATACCCTTGGCTTCAAACAAAAAATAAGCTGTAATACCAATACCTCCACTCCAAAAAAATAACAAATAGTCTTTTCTAGCTCTTTTCCACTGAGGTTTTTTCCACTGAAAAACAAAAACCATCAAAAGTACTACAGAAACAAGAAGGTATCTCATGGTTATCATCGAATATGGAGGCAAACCAGTGTTCATAATTATTTTCATACTTACAAAAGATAGTCCCCACAGCACTACAGCAACAATAATAGCCAGGTTAGCCCAAAAAAATCGATATTCCAGAATTTTTTTTATGAATTTTGAAAAACTTTGAATAGATGACATAAGTTAATTCTTTATTGTGGATTCATAGCCAGCTTCACTTAAAAGAAGGGTTACTTTTTCGATATTATCGGTGCTTAGGGTGAGAAGATGCTGATCCAAATTGAATTTATAGTCATGCAAATCATTACTTTCAAGAATTCGAGTAATAGTATTGACACAATGCTGACAAGTCATTTCAGGTATAAACAAAACATAGGTTTTCATTTAATGCTCCTTTTAAATAGACTGGGAATACGCAAAGAGTTTCCAATAACTGTTACTGAGCTTAATACCATGGCTGCTTCCGCCATCGCTGGATGCAACCATCCCACCATTGCAGCAGGAATAGCTGCAAAGTTATATAAAAAAGCCCAAAACAGGTTTTGGCGAATGATATAAAAAGTAATGCTGGATATTCTCATCAAATCATTAATACTACTGATGCCTTCCCTTAACAGTATCATATCCGAACTGTCCATAGCCAAATCAGTTCCAGATCCAATAGCCACCCCTATATCAGCTCCTTTTAGGGCAGCAGCATCGTTGATGCCATCACCAATCATCATAACTTTTTTTCCTTCAGATTGGTATTTTCGTACTATATCCAGTTTATTCTGTGGCATTATTCCTGCAAATACGTCTTGAATGCCAATTCTTTCTGCTACATACCTGGCTGTCAATTGATGGTCCCCGGTAAGCATTACAGGAATAATTCCTTTGTTACGAATCCAATCAATAGCTTTTGAAGTTTCTTTTCTAATAGGATCTTCCAGCACAAAAAAACCAATAAGCAGGTTATTTTTACTACATTCTACAATTGACTGCCCTTTTTGATAGTACTGATCGTACAAATCAGCATTTCCAGGCTTACCTACAAAAAAACTGGATCCCTGATAATTTGCACTTATGCCCTGACCTGCAATTTCTTTAATATCATGCAAAGGCACTTCAGCAGCGCTTAACTGGCTGATTGCTTTTGATAGCGGATGGTGTGACAACTTGACCATGGAGATTATTATTGGAAGGTATTCATCATCCACTTTATTGATGACAACTTTGGGCAAACCTTCAGTTAAAGTGCCGGTTTTGTCCAGCAAAACTATTTTGATCTTGGTAGAAGTTTGTATAGCTTCGCCATTACGAATAATAATTCCTTTTTTTGCAGCTAATCCCGTACCAGTGATCAATGCCATGGGAGTTGCAAGCCCCAGGGCGCAAGGACAGGCAATAACCAAAGTTGCAACAAAGGCAAACAAAGCAAATGACAAAGAATCCTGGGTGTTTAATATCCACGGAAACCAAGAACTTGAAAGGAGGTAAAATGCTTGCCAGGATCGAAAAAACACAAACCACAATACCCCACTCGTCAAGGCCAAAATCAAAACCATAGGCACAAACCAGGAGGTTATTTTATCAGCCAAAGCTTGAATAGGGATTTTAGTACCCTGTGCTTCCTGAACCAGCTTAATCATCTGAGAAAGAAATGAATTCTCTCCAGTCCGGGTTACTTCATACTCTATAACTCCTGTCAGATTAAGTGATCCACCTGTTAGCTGAGATCCAGTCGTTTTATCTACAGGCATTGGTTCTCCTGAAATCATAGCTTCATCTACAGCTCCTTGACCTGAAGTAACTATGCCATCTAAAGGAATGCGCTCGCCAGGATAAATTCGAAGAATCCATCCTTCTTTAACTGCGCTTATCGGAAGAATAATTTCTGCTCCATGAGATATGCTTCTGGCATTTTCAGTTTTGAGTTTGAGCAAGGCTTTTATTTCTCGCGCAGCACTATCTCTTAGCCACGATTCAATGGTTCTTCCTGTAAGATGCAGAGCC
>CAZMFK010000270.1:0-2325 GCA_964565545.1 uncultured Caldisericota bacterium
TCCAAACTGAAGCGCCTGAAGGATCAGAAGATATTTCCAAAGAATTTGTTGATGATGCTGAAAGAGGGATCATTATTGACCGGGATTCTCCCTCTTCAAGCTTGATACTTTCTGTTGCTTTATTACTACCAAGAATAACTGTCAGTTCATAATTTCCAGGAGAAAGACTTGTCAGAGTGTAAGGTGTTTTTTGTTGCAAAGATTTACCATTAAGGTAGATTTCAGCCCCAGGAGGTTCTGAATTAATTGAAATGGAGCCTGAAGCTATTGCTGCACCTCCGTTAGAAATCTGGTTATTTTGATCAAAAGGATTTTTGGAAACAAAGGGAGAATAATTTTGCCATAGCACAATCCCCAATCCAATTAGAACCAAGGCAAATAATACGGATAAGCTTATCCATAGGGGCATAAGCTTGTTTGATTTTGGAGCTGATTGATACATCGGAGAAGGTGGTTGTATTTGAGTACTGGCCGAGGGCTGGATTATAGTATTTTGTGAATATGTTGCAGTGGGCATAACTGTTGAATTCATGGTATTCGTTATCTTTGAAGAAGGTTTAAGTTGAACATTTAGTAATGCTCGTTGGTTGCTAACTATAGTACAGTTTTTTTCTTCGTTACGGAAGCCTTCCTTTTCAATTCTAATGCGCAGTGATTTTGGCGGGAGGTTTTTGACAATAGTTGGTGAAACGCCTTTTAATTCATTTTGAACAAATACTCTTGCACCCGGAGGTGTAGTATGAACCGATAACTCTCCATTCGAAGAAGTGTTTGTCATTGTATTTTGCATACTTCCCTGACTAAGCATCTGCAAGTCAATCAACATTTCCTGAGGGGTTTGGTATCGATCTTCAATTTGTTTAGCTAGCGATTTATTGATCACGTAAGCCAGTTGATGAAAGGGTTGGGGAATCTGTAACATTGGCGGCGCTTGAGTGATATGCATATTAACAACAGACCAGGGGGTATCAGCATCAAAAGGAACTTTTCCTGTAATCAGCTGAAAGAGGGTAATGCCAATGGAATAAATATCACTTCGGATATCAGTTTCCTTGCCTTGAGCTTGCTCAGGAGACATATAATATGGAGTGCCCATAAAAGTGCCTGCCTGAGTCATGGTGTGGGATGTAGAAACTCGCGCTATGCCAAAATCCATGACTTTAATCAATCCATTCTTATCCATCATGATATTTTGAGGTTTGATGTCCCGATGGGCTACTATTCCGTTTTCCCATGCATATTGGAGAGCTGATAGAACTTGGGTTATCACATTGATGCCTTCTTCGTAACTCAAAGCTCCTTTTTCTTCAACAATCTGTGAGAGCATTTTTCCTTCGACATATTCCATAACAATGAAATGCAAGTTTTCTTCAATGCCATAGTCTTTTACTGAAGTAATGTTGTGATGATGCAGGCTTGATACTACTTCTGCTTCTCTCAAAAAACGTTTAACACAGTTGGTATTATCGGTATATTCGGTTTTAAGGATTTTTAATGCAACAACCTCATAAGTTTGCAAATCTCTGGCAATATATACCGTTGCCACGCCACCGCTGCCAACTTTATCATATATTTTATAGCGTTCTTTGATAATTTTGCCTATCATTTCTTTTTATCCTTCGGGTTTTTTTAAATGAAAAGAAACTTCTTTTTTCTTTTTTATGTTTTTCATTAATATCAGCTAAAACGACAGTAATATTGTCTTTTCCTCCGTATTGTTTTGCTTGTTCTATCAGTTTATAGCTGACTTTTTCGATAGATGAATCAGTACAAATAGAAAGAAGTTCGTTTTCTGGAACCAGATCGTACAAACCGTCCGAACATATCAGTATTCGGTCTTTTGGTGATAATCTATATTCATATAAGTCTGGCTCAACTTCAGGTAAAATACCTAAAGCTTTGGTAATGATATTTTTTCGTGGATCATGCAAAGCTTCTTCAGGGCTAAGAAGGCCCATATCAACTTCTCTTTGAACTACAGAATGGTCTTTTGTCAAACGAATAAGCTTTTTTTTCCGAATTAAATAAGCCCTAGAATCGCCAATCTGGGCAATTTTCAGAAGATTTTTGCGAATGATTGCCATCGTAAGGGTAGTTCCCATGCCTTTGCTTTCGTTTTTTTCCAGGGAAAGATGATATATTTTAGAATTATTTTTTTGAATCATTTGAAGGATGAATTCATTATCAAAAAAATCAGGGGGATCCTGATCTTGATCCCCCCATGTTGTTTCATTCAGGTTTTGTTTTGAAAATGCTTTTTGGAGAAATTCAACAGTCTCAGAAGAAGCTATCTCTCCAGCTTGATGCCCCCCCATTCCATCTGCA
>CAZMFK010000271.1:0-2217 GCA_964565545.1 uncultured Caldisericota bacterium
GACTGGAACATGATTTATTCCTTTGGTAAGTCTTGGAGGTTCTATTCCTTTTACAACAAGGTCATTCCTGATCCCCAGGATTAAAACTCTATGTCGAGTTTGGGGGATTCCAAAATCCTCGCTGTGTATAACAAAATCTTTTGGGTTGTCATGCCCTTTCCCTGAAGCATCTTTCCCGGTAACGAGAGAGAATAGTGAATAGGAGAAGCATTCACCTGATTTTGGTCTATGTTGAGTTGTTGCCTTTGCGGGATCTCGAAGATCGGAAATTATGTGATCAAAAATTCGGGCACCATTTATTTTGGCCGAAAGAATCCCCTTAACATTTTCCATCAGGAAAATTGGAGGCCAATGCCTAGCAATAATTCCCAGGTATTCGCGGTAAAGAAAGTGCCTTGGGTCATTTTCTGGTACGTATCCTATAATTCCTCTATTCCGTGATCTCCCGACACATGAAAATGCCTGGCAGGGAGGCCCCCCAATTAAAACCCAGGAGTCGTTATCACCAAGAGCATTCTCCACAAGCTCATCCAGTTTCTCCTCGGAGAAGCTGTCACTGCCAAGTTCTGCGAGAATTGCTTCATTCTTTGCAGCACCTGACTCTATTGCGTGCCGCGAAAAAAGATCATTGAGGTCAATTTCACCTCTGAGAAAAGAGTAATAGTCATCAGGGATTTTCTTCCCGTTTTTCCCGAATTGCCTGAAAAAGCTCCGCAAGAACAAAGTTCTATGTGCATCTGGGTCCTTTTCTATTGAAAGGACCACATCAAAGGGATGGTAACCAGCATCAGAACTGAAAGCAGAAAAGCCTTCTCCAAGACCGCCAGGTCCAGCAAAAAGGTCAATTACAGGAATTCTGTTAGGTCCAGATGATAGCAAGGGAATCTTCTCCTAGAAAAGGGTTGTGGTTCCTATGTTTCCAGGATAGGCTAGGGCTAGGATATTGTCAATAAATTGTTCATAATCAAAACATTTTTTTTGTGTGAGGGATCAAAGGTTATGGATATTTTTAGTCCCCAAAAAAGATCTGTAATTATGTCCGGAATAAAAAGTAAAAACACTAAACCTGAAGTTGAAGTCAGGAAATGGCTTCATTCTGAAGGGCTCAGATTCCGTATTCATAAAAGAGATTTGCCTGGTTGCCCAGATATCGTTTTAAAAAAATACAATACAATCATTTTTGTCCATGGATGTTTCTTCCATCACCATCATAATTGCAATTTGGCCTATGTTCCTAAGACTAAAACAGAATGGTGGCTTACTAAATTTGCAGATAATAGAAAGAGAGACGAAAAAACAATGTTGCAACTCCGTAAACTTGGTTGGGAAGTATTTGTGATTTGGGAATGTGAGGTTAGAGATGGGACTTTCAAGATGATTTTGAAAGATCTATTTGGCTCTAAGATTTAAAGGACAATCGTTGGAGAGGAGACTGGAAATGGATCTACAGAAACCACAGGATTTATTTATGCTTGAAAGCGGAGATGTAGTAACTAAAAGAAATCTCTATGATCTTATTCGGGATTCGAAAATCGAAGGATCCTATTACTGGGCAGGTCCAAGAATGTCGATTGGCAACACCCCCCAACAGGGCATAAATTGGATTGGGCAATTATCAAAATGTCGGGGAGTAATAATTAAGACTCGTCCAGGGATTTATAAATATGATGGTTGGGTCAATGAAGAAAAAACTTTTTTTCGTTATTCTTTCAAGGCAAGAAACGGAACGATTAGCTATTCCGAAAAAGCGAACAAGGTTCTTATAAATCAATCCACAAATCTATATCCTATTTTCCTTTTTACCGACCATAAGGATTCTTGGATCTTTGAAGGATCATTTTCAGTTTTTCAAATAGAAGAAAAGTATGTGATCCTCAGGAAACACCCAGAGGAGTCTACCATTTGACTAAATGAGTTGTTTTTTTGAGGTTTTCAGGGAATATTTGAAGGGAGTGTTTAGGGACATCCAGATTCCCGCAGTAAATTTACATCCACTTTCCCGCAGGTGTACACATTCCCTCTCGACCGCGTTGGGGTGATTCCTGAACCTGAAATGTTTGACTGTTTCGGTTACTTCTCCTTTCGCAGTGCAGGCATGGTCTGTTGTTCCATTTCCATAGCCTTCAATTGCTTCCAGCAAATGTATCTCATTGCAGTGATGGATGTTTTTTGCAAGCCGGAATTCCCCACTTGTGCAAAACTTTTTCCCCAGTGCAG
>CAZMFK010000272.1:0-2216 GCA_964565545.1 uncultured Caldisericota bacterium
GAGGAGTTAAAACGAATTGTCTGACATGAAAAAAAAAGGGACCAAGCCTAAAAAAAATACTCATCTTTCGGACAAAGCTGTTGGTGTCAAGCCAATCGTTCTTGAGCCCGAACAAGCAGAGGTTTTTGAAAATACCGAACCTCTGGATCATTTAGAAGAAAGAAAGACCCGGGAAAAAAAACTGCGCTCTCTTCCTGAATTTAACCACCTTCTAAAAACTCACGAAGAAGGGGATGTGGTTTCTTATGAAGAAATCATGGATGTGATGGAAGATGTCAAATTAACTCCTGAAGAAATTGACTTAATGTATGATCTATTGGATGATGAAGGCATTGAATTTGGAAGCAAAAATCCTTCAGATGAAAAAAGTAGTGATGAAAAGAGTCACTTTGAATCAGAAGAGTTGCTTTTTGAAGAAGAAATTGATTTAAAAGACCCTATAAAAATGTATTTAAAGGATATTGGCAAAATTCCTCTTCTTTCCTTCGAAGAAGAAATTGATTTGGCGAAACAGATTGAAGATGGGCAAATCTGTGCCAAACAAAAACTTATTGAATCAAATCTTCGTTTGGTGGTCAGTATTGCAAAAAAATATACCGGACACTCCCTTTCATTTTTGGATTTGGTTCAGGAAGGCAACGTTGGCTTAATCAGGGCAGTCGAAAAATATGACTATCGTCGGGGTTTTCGTTTTTCGACCTATGCTTCCTGGTGGATTAGGCAGGCGGTTACCAGGGCTTTGGCTGATCAATCCAGAGTTATTCGTGTACCAGTCCATATGGTTGAGTCCATAAATAAAATTCAGCGCGCTGAGCGTCAGCTCTATCAGCAACTTGGTAGAGAGCCAACTCATGAAGATATTGCCAAAAAGCTGGACATGCCACTAAAGAAAGTAAGGGAGTATTTAAAGGTATCCCAGGAGCCAATTTCTCTTGAAACTCCTCTTGGAAGCGATAAAGACAATCGATTGGGAGATTTTGTGGAAGACAAGCGAGTTTCATCTCCTGAAGAATCTGTCATTGAAGAGCATTTCAAAGAGCAACTTTATGAGATTTTGGATTCCCTCACTCCAAGAGAGCGTGAAATCCTTCGCTTGCGCTTTGGATTGGATAATATTAAGCCTCATACGTTGGAAGATGTGGGAAAGATATTCAATGTCACCCGGGAACGGATCAGACAAATTGAAGCAAAAGCTATCAAAAGGCTCAGACAGGATATGAAATCAAAAATGGAAGAAAGTTGATTATAGATTAACGGCGTTCTTTTAAAATAGCTAATACTTTTGAAGCTGTCTCCTGGATAGTGGAAGAGGTATTTTTGCTCCAATTTTCCAGTACTAAGCAGGTGCGATCAAGCAAATTTGGATCCTGGCGTTTATTAATTTCTTTGAATGCAAGGACAACAATTTGCGAAGCATGAACAGGATCTATCGTAAGCATCCATTCTCGCATTTTGGATTCAACGAAATAGGGTTCTCGAATATAAAGCTCTTTAATCTTAATGGCTGTTTGCATCTGAAGAAATGGCTCTGATTCATGCATGAAAAGAGATAAAAAGTCCAACATTTTATCGGTTTCTTCATCACTGTGGGGATTCAAGCTGAGTATAGCGGCTTTTTTAAGATTTTGTTGATTTTTAATATCCCAATATTTAATAAAATGATCAATAAGACCATGTTGGTTTGACTGCCACTTAACTTTTAGGGCATCAGAAACGATATCTGAAAGATCTTTAATTTGTATCGTATATTTGGCTAATTTTGGAAAGGCATAATCTGGGTGAGTATAGCTGATGTTAACCAGAAGAGTAATAGCAACGAATTTTTGGTTAGAGAGAAAAGAGCGGATCATCACATCAAGCAATTTGTCAATTTCCTGGCAATATTCTTCGTAAAGAGAGGTAAAAGCTTTAATAGCCAGGATTTGATGTTGTAAGTTGGGATCTCTGAAACAAGAAGCAATATGAGGGTAAGCTTTTTTTTTGATGAAACTTTTTAAATCAGTTTCAATCTGTTTGCGATATTCTTTGAATTTCTTTTTTTCGCCAGAGTCCAATTTATTCCATTCTTCAAATTTTTCCAATTCATCATTCATAGGTCTAATATAATAAACATAAACAATTGAATTATCAATATGAAAAAAACATGGTGGGCGATAGAGGAATCGAACCTCTGACCTCTTCGGTGTCAACGAAGCGTTCTACCGCTGAACTAACCG
>CAZMFK010000273.1:0-2192 GCA_964565545.1 uncultured Caldisericota bacterium
CTTGGTGATCAGATGGTTGACTCCATCATCCATCAGGATCGCATCAAAGGTTTTCCCCAGAGAGAAGTTTCTCATATCTGCTTGCATGAAGGTAGCTTCCGGATTGAGCTTAGTGGCAAGTTTTAGCATGTCTGAGCTTAAATCCAGACCTGTGACTTGATAGTGTCTTTTGAGGTGAAAGATGTTTTTCCCTCCACCACAACTGATATCCAACAAAGAATGCACCGATCGGGAAGCATATTTCGCTATCAGTTGGACCACATATTCGTTGTATGGGGCATAATCAATTGCATGATCTTCCCACATCGGCCATAGCCAGGACAAATCCGAATAAAGGCGGAAAATATTGCGTGGTATTTCCATGTCAGCAATTGGGTGTCCCATGGGGGGTGGGGAGGTTTAGTGCTTTATCCAACTCATCCAGGCTCTGCTCAGGTGTCACTTCAGCCAGTTTCCAGGATACTGCCTGGCGAAGACTCAACGAACCCATCATCAGCGACGATGCAATGGCTTGATTTGTTCGGATGCAAGCGCTTTTACTGTCCTCGATTGGCTCAAAGGGCCACTCGACTATTTCCAGATGCGATTCAGGCAGGGGTCGAGTGATTTCCCAATGGAAGGGGGGGTGTTTTTCCAAGCCTTTATGTCGCAGAAGGAGTTCAAATATCTTCTGAGGCTGAATAACGGAATAAAAAATGCTGGTGGACACTTGCCCTACGGGATGACTGATAAAGGGTGGAAGCATTTTCTGTTTGTCGGATCGTGGGTCTTTGGCCAAATGCATGAGACTCGCATCTACTGTACTATAAACGATTTGCTCATATTGATCCTTTTGAGAATGGAGAAAGGATAGAAAAGCCTGTTTTGCGCAGAGCGATTTACACCACCATTCGTAAATATACAAATGACTTCGAAGGAAATTTTTGGGATCTGGGTTTTGAGTGTTAAATGCCATCCAGCCCTCGAGCTTATTTTGGTCAAAGTAGCCAATTTTTTGAAAGCTGATGCGATGAAAGTAATCATTAATTTCTCTATCCTGTTTTTTTACGTAACCATGAAAGGAAGCGTCCATGGTATTTTCAAAATCCTGAATCCGGGGGATGTCTTCCTTGCTTAGATACATGAGCCTGGACTTGTCGCCCTGAGGGGGAAGAACTGCAGGATCCAGGGTATATTGATAAAGCATGGGTCCATAGCCATACCCCAAAGGGACATAAAAATCGGGGCGAAATGGAAACAAAAAAGCCAGCGACACTGCTTCTTTTTTGATTTCTTCCTCTGCCCAGGTCATCATGGTTTTACAGATCCCCTCTCTTTTATGAAGAAGATCCACCGCTACACTGCCGATTCCTTTGATGGGTAGCCAGGTACCGAGATAATTTATCTGGTAGTGATATAAGATCAGTGATCCCAGGAGAGTGTTTTCTTGAAAATAACCATATAGCGTGCATTCAGCACTATCAAGCATTTTTTTGTTTCGCTCTAAATAGGAGTTCCATTCGGCTTCTGAGCCTATTCTGATGGAAGGATAAGCTCGTAACTGCAGACGAGTGTAAGCTTCCAGTTCGTTTTCCTGTATTTTTCTAATCTCCATGGTATCAACCCCCTTTAGCCATGATCTCAGTATTTACCCAAAGCTTCCTTGACAAAATTATGCCACAGTATCCAAGCTTGTAAAACAGATTAAATAAACTAAAAGGGTTCATTATCTGTAAAAATATAAGATCGAATAGACACCAGCTGCTATTGATTGGAACTGGACTGCTCCACCCCGAATATTACCCCCTGGAATACAATGGAGATCCAAGATAAGTGGACTAATCCAGGAATGAAATGTAAAAAGCACAGGTCATAGCTTCATCTTCATGGCACGATGATCGATGCCAGCGTCTAGAAAAGTATCACCGTAGGCCTGAAAACCAAGGGAAGCAAAAAAGGGCAAAAAATTATTGCACAACTACGAACCCCCTCCAGTTGTTACTAAAAGAGCTTATCCAAACTTTTCAAGGATTTTGTTTTAATCGTAAGCACTTTGCCGATGTTCAAGGTTGAGTATAAAAAGGATCACTTTTTCTTTTTCTATCGCATAGAACAAACGATATTCGCCAATTCGATATCGGTACACTTCATGGTAATCGCCTTTTAGCTTTTTAATGTGTGGCCCAAAGTAGGGATTGGCTCTTAATTGCGGA
>CAZMFK010000274.1:0-2187 GCA_964565545.1 uncultured Caldisericota bacterium
ATTTTTAAATAAATCCAGAGCTGATAGGGAGCTTTGGCGAATTCTTGGATCAAAAGAAACTTCGGGATTGGATATCCAGGTGTGGGTTTTGAGACTGTAGCGTAAATCGTTTCCAAAGATTAAGCCAATATAATCAAATTCAAATTCACTGGATGCAGCGATATTGCCAATCTGAAGAAAGCCGTTGGGATCATATGCCCAGAAAGAAGCCCGGGGGACTTGCCTGGGAAGTATCATTAGTTCTGGATGAGCAAGCCAGGGTCTGCGATAATTCTCTATCACAATGTCGCATGGCAATTTGCCTTCAGCATCCAATTCCTGGCTCCAATTCCAGCAATAGCCAGCAAGGATACGAGCAGAAAAACCCTGATTAATCTTTTGCTGAAGCATAGCTTCCATTTCCTCTGGTGAAGAAACAATGCGAAAATCAAACTCGTGGGCTTTGCTTAGGATGGTAATTTCTGTTTTTTGGAGGCCCAGCATAAAAGAGATCCATTGGGCATAGGCCTTGGATCCTTTAATCACTACCGGAGTTTGCGGATCTGGGGGGAGACTAGTCAGGATTTCGGTGTCCTCAGCTGGTATTTTGCTGGGAATCAGGTTGTTGGTGAGTGATTCGATGAAGTTGATTGGTTTTTTCTTTTGTCCAGTTTTTGGTATTTTGTTTGCAGTGTTTTCTTCCTTCTCATCATCTGGTGGAGGGGTCTTTTTTGATAAAGCATCAGGCTTGGCATATAGGGCTTGGGTGTAGCTGATGAGGAAATCGCTCAACTCATCTTTGAATTCGGATGCATGTTGGAAGCGCTCCTCAGGATTTTTGGAAAGAGCCTTGAGAACGATGAATTGGAGATTTAGCGGGATAACATTTTGGGTATTTTCAGGAAAGCGTGGTGCTTTTTTAATTTGCATATCCATGACTTCAATGGGATGATTGGAATTGAAGGGAGGGCTGCCTGTAAGGAGCTCGAAGAGCAGGATGCCTGCTGAGTAAAGGTCTGAGCGAACATCGTATTTGGATTGAGAGATCTGTTCGGGAGCAGTATATTGGACAACTCCCATAAAAGAACCGCTGGAAACCGATGAGGCATCTTCCGCTCGGGTAATCATCAGATTAGTGATTTTGGCTTCAAGGTTGGGCGTGATAGTAACGATCTCAGAGTTTAGGTCGCGGTGAACAATGCCTCGAGCATGAAGGTAGGCCAAAGCTTCAAGAATGCTGATGGTAATTCGGATGGATCGCTCGATATTGAGTTTCCCTTTTTTGACCAGGTCTTTGATCGTTTTGCCCCGAACAAACTCTCGAATAATAAAGATAAATCCGTCTTCTTCTGCCAAATCGAGGATCTTGACAAAGCCAGGATGCTCAATTTCTTTCATTGCTTGAAAATCTTCCTTTAGCCGTTGCTTGAAGGCTGGAGTGGATTGAACAGGTACTTGCAGAGTGATGGGGCTGTCTTTTTCCAGGTCATGGCCAAAATAGATGTTGCTCAACATGAAATGGGTCATCAGGCGAGTGATGCGATATCTACCCAGAACGTTTCGCTCTTCCATGGGAGGAAAGCTTGGGTTTTTGGCTTTGAAGATCTCGTTAAAGCATTTGCGGTTGAAGGTTTTGCTGAAATCCTCGAAACTTTTGGTGAAAGATTGATCCTCGGTGGAGATTTCGACGACGGCTTTGGGGCAGGTGGGATTATCCTGGTGATCTTGTAGAACGATTTTTTCCATTTCATTTAAGGCCACCAAAAATTCTTTCATTGTTTGAAAGCGGTCTTTGGGGTCTTTTTCGAGCATTTTCATGACGAACTGCTCGAGCCTTGGATCCAGATCCATTCGAAACTTGAGCAGTCGGGGTGGAAGCACTGTAATATGCATATGGGCCAGGTTGACTGGATTTTTTTGTTCGCTGAAGGGAAGCTGTCCGGTCAGCATTTCGAAAAGGATAATCCCCAGAGAGTATATGTCAGTGGCTTCACCGATAGGGCCCAGGACGGAGTAGAGTTGTTCGGGTGCAACGTAGCCAAAAGTACTGTGGACGTCAGAGCTAAGAATCTTGCCTTCGAGGATAATTTGGAGGCAAATATTCTTGGTGAGTCCAAAATCGGTGATATAGATGTTGCAGTCGCGCTGAACCAAGATATTGTTGGATTTTAGGTTGAGGTGAAGAAAATTGTTTCGATGTAGATGGTG
>CAZMFK010000275.1:0-501 GCA_964565545.1 uncultured Caldisericota bacterium
CATCGCCCGGGTAAGCCCGGAGGGTAAAGGGCTTGTCGGGAGCAGGAGGGGGCGGATCAGGGGTAGGAGGAGGTGGTGGGGGTGGAGTAGGATCCGTAGGGCCTTGATCCACAGGAGGCGGGGGGCCATTTTTAGGGATGAAGGCCTGGGTTTTAGCAAGCATAATTTTCCAGTTGTTTGCCCATAATTGAATCTCTAGATTGTCCGTTTCAGTAACATTAGTAAACTCTATGGTACCGTTGGTTTTAGAACCCAGATACTGATAGGTGATTCGTGTAGTTGTTCCTGCTTTATAAAGGCCAATGGCATCATAGCTATATCCCGGAGCACCTCCGAATTGAACAGTAAGCTTGCGTTTCCCCTTAGCATCCGGGCTGGATACGGTCACCTTCATGGAGACCGGTCCCCATTTTACCGTAAAAGGAGTGCTGGTTTTTAAGTGCTTGTTCCAGTTATTTGCCCAGAGTTGAAATTCATAACTACCTGGGCTTTCAGGAGCGG
>CAZMFK010000275.1:601-2186 GCA_964565545.1 uncultured Caldisericota bacterium
TGAAATCTTTTTATTCGGACCAATATAATGCGTACCTATGGAATGAGTTAAGGTAGGAATCTTCCACTCCACTTTAAACGCAGTAGAGGTGGTGAGATGTTTCTTCCAGTTATTTGCCCAGAGTTGAAATTCATAACTACCTGGGCTTTCAGGAGCGGTAAATTCCACAGTTCCGCTGGTTTTATTGCCCAGATACTGATAAGTGATTTTATTGGTTTCGCCTACTTTATACATAGCAACAGCATCATAATTGTATCCCGGAGCATTGCTGAAATTAACTGAAATCTTTTTATTCGGACCAATATAATGCGTACCTATGGAATGAGTTAAGGTAACTTTACCCCAATCAATACTGACTCGATTGCTGGTAGCGATCTTTTTCTTCCAATTATTTTCCCACATCTGAAATTCATAGGATCCAGGCTCTTGAGGTGCAGCAAACTCCAATGAACCACTTTTTTTAGCTCCAAGGTACTGATAGGATATCTTATTGGTATCCCCCACTTTATGTAGGGCGATTGCATCATAGTTGTTTCCGGGGGCTCCAGAAAATGAAACCGTGATTTTATGGCTTGGCCCAATCTCAATCTTACTGGGACTGGCACTCAAACTTTGCGCTTGAGCCGAAGGGATGATCCCAAAGAGTAATACAGAAAAATATAAGGCAATAGTACATATAGTAAAAATAATGCAATTAAGCTTCATCAAAAGCCTCCTTAGTTTTTAATTGTCCGTTTCACCTCTATAAGATAATTTTTTCTATCACAAATGTATCACTTTCCATAATAAATGAAATGTTTTATCACATAAAAAATTGCTCAAGGCATCATGCCCTATTTTTTACTCTTTCGCAAAAATACCTTGACGTCTGGCTTGGCATCCTATATACCTTTCTTTATACGTTAGTTGCTAAGAAAGGAAAAATGGGCAAATATGAAAATAGTGTCTATCAATGCAAGTCCCAACAAAACAGGTAGCACCTTTACCCTACTGAAGACTGTAGAAGATCAACTCACGCAAAAAGGTGATGAAGTGCTTCATTTTGATTTATATGATTTAAATTTCAAAGGGTGCAAAGCTTGCTCTGCCTGCGCTAATAATGAAACTCATTTTTGTGCTCAGAAAGACGACCTAATCCCGCTTTTGGAAGCGATCGACCAATCTAAGGGCATTCTTTTTGGAAGCCCTATATACATTGGCCAAATCACGGGCGAGGGTAAATCCTTTATCGATCGCCTATATACCTTTTTGGTTCACAAAGAGCGATCCCAGGAAATGAAAAAGAAAGCTTTTGCCTTCATCCTGACGCAAGGAGCAAATCTTAAATATTTTGAATCGGTTAGAACCTATATGAAAGATTGGTTTTATGATTACTTTGGGATGAAAGATGGCGGTTCTCTGGCAGTCGGGGATTTAGGGGGAGTTGAAGATTTGGATAAACAATCCGATGCCCTTGAAAAAGCTAAAACAATCGCTGATCAGCTCCACCAAGTAAGCGCTTAACTGCGATTCATCAGCTCTTCCCTTAGCTTGCGATATTCCACAATGGGCAGGTCTCCCTGAATGAGTTTCTCATCCATTTTGA
>CAZMFK010000276.1:0-2164 GCA_964565545.1 uncultured Caldisericota bacterium
TGATGTATAATTACCCTGCTAGGGTTTCAAACCTTGTTAGGGGTGGAAAAAAAGTATATTATGAGAATACACTTCAAAATTACAAGTAACGGACAGGCTGTTCCTTTCAGCCACCAGCATAAACTGGTTGGAACAATACATAAATGGTTAGGATGGAACAACCACCATGGAAAAGTTTCCCTTTTTTCCTTTTCATGGCTAAATGGAGGAAAAAGAGATAACGAAATGCTACACTTTATAGATGGTAGTTCCTTCTTCTTTAGCGCCTTTGAAGAAGAAATAGTAAAAAAAATGATTTCAGGTATCCAGCAAGACCCTTCCATGTTTGATGGGTTAAAGGTTGTTGAAGTTGTTATTCAGGAGGATCCTGATTTTTCAGCTGTTAGCAGCTTTCAAGTAGCTAGTCCAATTCTCATTAAGCGAAGGGTTGATAACAGAATTGACCATATTCTTTACGATGACCCAAGAGCTGGGAAATACCTAAAAGAAACCCTGCAAACTAGAATGAAAGAAGTAGGACTTGTTGATGAGAGTCTCGAAATTCATTTTGATACGTCTTCACCCTACGCCAAGCGAAAAAACCTAGTTTACAACAACGTTAACAACATTTGCAGCTGGTGTCCGGTAATTATAAATGCCAAACCCGAAACCAAGCAATTTGCTTGGAATGTTGGGTTGGGCAATTCTACAGGTATTGGATTGGGAGCGATAAGGTAATAACCAAACCTGACAGGTTTTGAAAACCTGTCAGGTTTATACAAACAGATTACGCTATGTACATAGTAAAATACTCAGGTCCATTCGGTTTTATAAAACCTTGGACAGCGGTGAGGGATATCGAAACATTCAGCCAGCAATTCCTTACACCATCAATAGTTGAAGGAATAGAGAAAAAACTCTTTCCAGAGTTACTGAATGAGAAAGGTGTTATAAAAAAGATTATGCGACATCGGATTAATTACTGTGGTATTGATGTTCAGCAAGAAAAAACTTGGTCGAAAGGAGGATTTCAAAAAGAGAAAAAGAAAGACTCTGACGGACGCGAATACTTTAAAGCCAAAAATTTAGGCATAATTAATCGAGGAGTACTTCTTGAACCTAACTTATACCTTGCTTTCAGTTTAAAAGAAGATGCTGAAAGGGCTTTCGCACAAACCATTTGCTTGTGCCGAAACGAGGATTTACTCCATCCCGAGACCTTGACCGAAATGAGCGAAGAGGAATTTAACGGCATTAATGGATTTGAGTTAATCTTCTCTGATGAACATAACGGCTTCAAAGTAGGACATAACCGCTTTGACAATGCAAATGAAATGTACGGTGATTTGGTTGTTTATGGAAACCCTATTAGAGATGGCAATGGATTCGCTTAATAGTATTCTTGCAAAAAGTATAAATTATGGAGGGACAACTTTGCTAGATCACACTAAACATGTGTTGTCGGCTATCAAAATCTTTTCAAAATATTTGGGTAAAGAGTTTGATATAAACTTGGCTACTAAGGGAGCCATACTCCATGATTTGGGCAAGGCACACCCATACTTCCAGAATCGTATAAAAAACATTACAGCCAAGTCGTTGGTTGAAGAACGAGATGATAATTACGTTCATAGGCATGAGCTATCCTCTCTTGCTTTTCTTCCTGCTTTTCCAAGAGATGAGTGGAACACTTTAATTGATATGGTTGTTGCACACCATAAATCGATTGTTAACGACAGCCGAGAGAGGGGGATTATTGACATTGATAACAAGTACAGGAAATGGATTGATAATCATCTTAGGGATTGGGAAGAGTGGAGTCGATATGGTTTTATGATATTAAACCATTTTGGATTTGAAGCAAATATATCAAAAAACGAGGCTTCGGATGCCCTTTCCTATGCAGCTTCATACTGCCAAACCAAACAGGTAGGTTGGTCACCGCTAAGAGGGTTGCTTATGGCAGCCGACCACTTTGCATCTGCATTCTCAGACAACACAGAACAAGAGTTAAAACATCTTTTTGAAACCCCTGATTTGAGTTTCTACTTTAACTTAGAACGTGCTAGCGATATTTACCCATTATCAATGGTAGGTACTAATGATAGTAGAAATCATACAATTGTTGTTGCTCCTACTGGTGCGGGTAAAACCGACTTTTTACTAAAACGATGCAAGGGCAGAA
>CAZMFK010000277.1:0-2161 GCA_964565545.1 uncultured Caldisericota bacterium
AGTTATTTCTACTATAAAATCGGCCTGCCTTCTGACCTGAACTACACCCATCAGGGATGCCCATCCTGCCCTGTAATGATCTATAATACAATCAGAAACCAGGCATCAAAGAGATGGAAGAGTCACCAATTCAAGGAGCAGGAAATGACATTCACAATGGATTCAAAAGCCGGCGAGCTTTTAAAAGACAAGGGGGCGGTGGAAATTTTAGAAAAATATGCCCCGGGAATTTCTAAAAATCCCATGGTTAAATTAGCCAAAAGGATGACCCTCAAAAGCCTGCTGGCCATGCCGCAAGCCAAACAAGCCGGGCTAACGGAAGAAATGGTGCTGAAGGTGCTGGCGGAGATCAACGCGCTCATGTAACCCGAGGGATCTTGGCTCGCATCAAGGGGATAAATCATCTGGATGTGCACCAAAAACCCAGATCTATTTGGACTTGCCGATGGATGCTGCTGGCCTGAACGGGGCACACCCCGCTGAGGGCTGACAGGGTGTAGAATAGCAAGGCGGGGGAAAATATCAATCCGATAGGATGGTGGTGGGGGCCAGGAAGTAAAGCCCCTCCCCGCGCAAGATCCAGCGCACGGCTTTGGAGTTCATTAGCGCACCCAAGTTATTGTCATGGCTCGATTTTTCCAAATGGGAGGGGGTATTAAGAATTAGGGATTAGTAATGATTGACCCATCCAAAATATTTTAGCGTAGGTCACACTTCCAGATTGACAAAAAAGGGTGACACCAGATATGGGGCAAGCTTATATCACGTCAACAGCTATGCCACCAAACATTACCCATAGCTGGAAGCACAAAACGCAATTTACACCACTTGACAAGACACTAACGAATATTCAGCATTAGAAATTATGATCTTTTTTTTCTTCCCTATATGGAATTGAGATTATCAAAGGATTTTCACTCCTCAATGCCTTTCCAGATATAACGGCGTTTAGAAATGGCATCGAAGGAAGCATATCCAATGAGGTTTTTCCAAATATATTTTCTAAGAATCGTAAACTTGTTTCATCAAAACATCTAAAACAGATAATTGTATTACATTGAGTAAGAACAGATTTGCTTACATGGGCTGTGCGTTGAGCGATCAATAACAATCCAATACCATATTTTCTACCCTGCAACGCAACTTGGGATATTTTATTTACTAGTCCCTTATAACTATCATTTTGTGTACTCATACCAAATGGTTCGGGAATTGTAGAATGTGCTTCCTCTAATACAATTAATACTTTTTGGTCTGACTTTTTCTTTCCTTTAGCTATTTCCATTAAAGATGATAAATATAAATCAGTTAGATATAAGGTGGCATTAGCATTTGATATATCATTTAACCTCAGTAAAGCGAGATTGTTGTCACTATTTAAAAATTCTATCAATTCTCCCTCTACTTTCCCTTGCTGTTCCCTGATATACTTCCTTACTTGACCCCATTCTTTTTTACCACCAAAATCAGCAGTATCAGCAGTATATATTTTCTGTTCTATTTGATTAACTACACTATCCCCCAAGGACAATTGAATGGGTTTCTCATCTTTCAGAGCAATTTCATATTTTGATGTAGGATCAACACAAATTACTTTAATTTTTTTTGAAGAGTGTTTAATAAAATCAATCGCTAATTCAGTCTTACCTGTTCCTGTAACACCAAGTATTGCAGTGTGATACTCAATAGCATCCATTAAACTTCCCCCTATTTCTAATTTTGTTCCTGGAATTGTACCAAAAATAAAATCATCTTCCTCAACCAATTTTATGGTTTTTCCAAATTCAGAATCTTCATAAAAAATTGGTGTATTTACAGACGGTAACCACTTGAAATTATAAAAACCTCTTTCTTTAATTTCTCCAAGTTGTAATGCTACACCAGTTAGATATCCATATTTATTGGATTGGAATGTTTCTTCTTCAGTTAAACCATTAGTAACCTGGTAGTAAACCTTTTTTTTACCGATTTTGCACCAAACGAGCATTCCTGCTTCACAAGTAGCGTTTTTAATAATTTCAAACCTTAGCTGAGAAATTATGGTATTTTGAGACACAAAACCAATGAGTTTTGAGGAGCTACCACCCCCTAACGCTACAATTATTTCTTCTTTTGTTAATTTGTAAGCAGGTGGTAGATCATAAATTTGTCCATTCTCATA
>CAZMFK010000278.1:0-2155 GCA_964565545.1 uncultured Caldisericota bacterium
GCACCTGTAACCATGACCCGTTTGTCTTTAAGTTCGCAGTATTTACCCATATAACGACCCCCTTTATTTCATGTTAAATATTAGCATTATTTGATCAATTTTTTCTAAAAAATAATAAACGAAACTTAGGAACAGTCGCTGAGAGTCATTAACACAACCATTCCTAAGTTTTTCATAAATAAAATTATTACTAAACAAAAAACTACAAGTTATTCAACTAAAAAATCACAAATATATTCTGAGATTTGTCTGCAGCGAACATGAAAAACACAGTTTCGAGGAACATCATAGTACTCTCCGGTATTCACTGTACGCCAGTCCAGATCCCCTGGAAAAATAACATCTACACTGCCTGATGTTATCAAAACCCTTTCGGGTTCATGAGAATCAAATTCAAAATTTCCAGGCATATACACGCCAAGTGTTTTTTTTGAACCGTCCGGGAAGATCAATGTCCTGCTCTGACACAACCCTTTTTCAAATATATTTGCATTTATTTTAACTTTTACGTCTTCAAAAAATTCCTGCATTTTAATCATTTTTCCTTACAGGAACAGCAATTACCATACAAACTACAACAGTTATCAAAATTCCAACGTACATTTCTACCGGACTTTCATTGTGCAACATGTATCTTATTGCACCATGAAGAGCCACCGCATTTGCAATAAAATTTAAAAATAGCCCCCAAAGACGCCCTGTAAAAGGCCCATATTTTTTCTCCAAAAATTCCATCTCAAATCCTCCTTTTTAACCAAACATTCCAAGGCGGTTGAACACATAAGTTATAGCACCGGCATTGACAAAGCAGATAGCAAGCATCATGCCCAAGTTCCAAAGGTAATTCTTCACAACGTCTTTTTTCATAACTAGTTTGTCGTTTACAAGGAGGAAAATACTCCACGCAGCAAAATTGTTAGTTAAAGAAATAAACGCTGTGACCAGAATGACCAACCAAAGCGGACGGGATGTCCACACCGCAAGAAACCCTGTTGACGGAAGGAGCGCGCATATTTTCCAACGCAAGCTTTTTGCATCCGGTTTCCAATTGAAAGCTTCGAAAATACCTATCGCACAAACTATGTTCAATCCAATTATTGAAGTAATAGGAACAGCAAGGAAGGCCAGATAAAAGAAAATCGCACCAAACTGGCTTCCAAGGAGAGGGGTAAAGGCAGCAGCAAGTTGTATGGCATCTTCAGGAACAGGGGCGCCTGAAGCTCCGAGCGTCTGTGCAAATACAGTGATCACCATCCAGTTTATTAGTACGAATGGGAGACCTAACCCAAAAATCATGTCCATACGCCCAAGTTTTTCATGGTTTCTTCCCCAGCCACGAGAAAGGCCGGTGTAGTGAAAAAGGCACCAGTCCATAACACCGCATGCAGCCGCGCCTGAAGCAAGTACCAGGTCAAGACCTTCGCCACCTCCGGGTATCCATGGTATGAAGTTACCCTTAAAGAACTCACCCCAATTAACTCCGACCTTTAGCACTGAGAAAAGGAATCCTACTACCATCAATCCAATTCCCGCCTTCATGAAAAGTTCTACCATGCGGGTCCCTTTAGAATCCTTCCGTCCGTACATTAAAGTCATCCACGTCGTAAGCAGCCAAATCACAGTCCAGTTATACTGTCTGGGGAAGTTAAAACCGAAGTAAGGAGTAAGATTTTCAAGCAAGTTGCCTGCTAAAGCAAACTGGCCCCAGGTCCAGATGATTGCAGGGATAGCCATTCCAATAAGCGCCGTTAGTACTGAACCTATTACAAAATGATGGTGCTTGTTCTGAAGCGGTACAAGCTGTCCTGCTTTTGTTCCAATGCGAAGTGCCGCAGCGATCATAAAAATCCCAACTAACATAGAAAACCATGTCACCCACATTGTTTTATAGCCGTATACCACTCCTGATATCATTGAAGCCGTTACAGAACCGGCACCTAGAGTAAAGCCTGCACCTATGAATCCAGGGCCACCAAGTTTGACGTAGCCTAACAACCTGGCAAAAAATGGTTTTTTTTCTATAGCTTCAAGGAGCGCTAGTTCTGCATCCAGCTGCTCTTGTGGTATAGCTTCCGCCAAGGGATAACGCGCATTACTTTCTGTAGATCCATTCTCAAGCAATTTTCATTCTCCTTTCAAACTATGAAATCCTATG
>CAZMFK010000279.1:0-2155 GCA_964565545.1 uncultured Caldisericota bacterium
ACTGGCCTGGTCAGAGGCAAGAAACAAAACCGCGTGCATAATGTCATCAGGAGAGCCTTCTCTTTTGATAAGCACACGGTTTATAAAATTTTGTCGAACAGTTTCAGGCAGTACTTGAGTCATGGCAGTACTGATATAACCAGGGGCAACGCAATTCACAGTAATATTGCGCGCACCAAATTCTTTAGCCATAGCTTTGCTAAATGCAATAATACCACCTTTGGAAGCAGAATAATTGGTTTGACCGGCATTGCCTTGCAAGCCCATAACGGAGGAGATGTTGATAATTCGTCCGTACCGTTTTGACATCATGACCTTTGAAACTGCCCTGCAACAGCGAAATGTGCCTGTAAGATTGATATCAAGAACTTTTTGCCAATCTTCGTCGTCCATTTTAATCAAGAGTTTGTCCCGAGTAATGCCTGCATTGTTGACTAAAATATCTATGCTTCCCCACTGGGAAAGCATGTCTTCTATCATCTGGTCAACTTCTTTTTGCTTGCTTATATCCGCCTGGTAAATCATGGAAGAAACGCCAAAAGACTTTAAGAGATCGGATGTTTCTTCGGCTGCTGTTTTTTCAGATTCAAAAGGATAATTAACCAGCACATTGGCCCCAGCCTTTGCAAAACCCAGAGCAATGGCCTGACCAATTCCTCGTTGGGAGCCGGTGATTAATACATTTTTTCCACTTAAATCAATTTTCATAACTGCCACCTTACCAAAGATGCTGCATAAGTCAGTCCTGCGCCAAAAACTACCATTAAAACCAAATCCCCTTTGTTGAGCTTTCCTTGTTGAGCATACTGGTATAAGCTCATTGGGACTGAGGCAGAAGAGGTATTGCCGTATTCATCCAAAGTGATCATTACCTGGTTTTTGGATAAACCCAGACGATCAACTGCAGAATCAATAATGCGGATATTAGCTTGGTGAAAAGCATACCACCGGATATCATCTTTGCTGAGATGATTTTTATGGAGAATCTCGTTGATGAGCGTCTCACTGATGCGAGTAGCAAACTTGAAGATATCTTTTCCATTCATTTTAATAAAATGATCCCTTTGAACCAATGTTTCTGCTGAAGCAGGTTTGCGAGACCCTCCTCCAGGCAAAGTGAGTTTGGATGATCCATAAGGATCGGTTCCATTGATGGAATCCAGTATAAAGTCATCTCCTTGATCTTCATTTGCAAGCACCAGAGCTCCAGCACCATCTCCAAACAGAACACAGGTGGAACGATCGGTATAATCAGTGAATCGTGAAATACAATCAGCACCAAGGACCAAAGCATTGTGATATTTGCCTGTACGCAAGTATTGCTCAGCGACCGACAAACTATATAAAAATCCCGAACACCCTGCAGAAACATCGAAAGCCATAGGCCTGGGAGCATGGAGTTGTTCAGCAATCAAGCAACCAACGGAGGGAAAAATCATATCTGGAGAAGAGGTGCCCACTACAATCAAATCCAGATCCTCAGCTTTTAGTCCCGCTTGTTTTAGAGCCTCAATAGAAGCTTGTAGGGCAAGGTCAGAAGTAGCTTGTTCAGGAGATACTACGTGCCGGTTGCGAATACCGCTGCGTGTTATAATCCACTCATCAGAAGTATCAACCATTTTTTCAAAATCCTGATTGGAAAGCACTTTTTCGGGAGCATAAAAACCCATACCTTTGAGTTTGATCTTTTTCATTGGTTAAGCCAACCCTGAGGAGCTGGTGTTAGAGCGATACGAATGCTCCCCTCCATAACGACTAATTCGTTAACTTTGATTTCAGCTTTGAAGAAAAAAATTCCCATTTTGCGAGTAATGTACTCACTGCGAATCCATAGGGTGTCCCCGGGAAATACTGCTTTTTTAAATTTGATACTATCAATACCTGCAAATAGACCCAGTTTGTTTTTCATTAAGTCGACGCTATCAATAAAATGCATAAGAATCCCACTAGCTTGAGCTGAAGCTTCAACCATCAAAACTCCTGGAAAAACCGGATAAGCAGGGAAATGACCCTGCAAAGCTGGCTCTTGATGGGATACCAGTTTTTTACATAGGATGGAAGGAGGTTGAACAGATTCAATGCTATCAATTAGTAGAAAAGGGTATCGGTGAGGAAGATAGGATGCAACTGGCTTAATAGCTTGCAAATCAGGAGT
>CAZMFK010000280.1:0-2128 GCA_964565545.1 uncultured Caldisericota bacterium
ACGATTTTGATAAAGTTGAGCACGGAAAGACCTCCGCAATATCGAGCTACTCCATTGGTGGGAAGAGTGTGGTTGGGACCAGCGATATAATCCCCCAGAGCTTCAGCGCTATGGTGCCCGAGAAATAAAGCTCCATAATTGCGCAGACGGGACAAAACAGACTGAGGATTGGAAATAGCGAGTTCCAGATGCTCTGGAGCTTTTTGATTGGCAATGGCTATCGCACTTTCCATATTTTGGCAAAGGACTATCCAGGATCGATTTTGCATAGATTGAGTGGCAATAGCAGAGGTGGAAAGCTCTGATAATTGATGTTTGATTTCTTTTTCTACCTCGCAAGCAAGGGCCTGGGAGAGACTCAGTAATATGGATGAAGCTTCGGGATCATGCTCTGCCTGGGCTAAAAGATCAGCAGCTACATATTTGGGATTGGCGGTATCATCTGCAATAATGAGCACTTCAGAGGGTCCTGCGATAAAATCTATCCCCACTCTCCCAAATACCAATCTTTTGGCTTCAGTAACAAAGCGATTTCCAGGTCCGGCAATAAAATCGACGGCGGGAATACTTTCTGTTCCATAGGCCATAGCTGCAATTGCTTGAGCTCCTCCAAGAGCATATACTTCCCATGCACCACAAAGAGCAGCAGTGGCTTGGATAATCTCTGATAATTCTCCATTTTTCCCTGGAGGGGAGCATAACACCACCTCACTCACGCCAGCGGTAATAGCAGGTATAATGCCCATCATCACTGAAGAAGGAAGGGGATACCTTCCCCCTGGAGCATATATTCCTGCTCGTTGGATAGGGATAAGCCTTTGCCCCACCTTGACTCCAGTGGACAGGGCAATTTCAAATGCTTTCAAGCTTTCCATCTGGTGTTGAGCAAAAAGACTGATCTGATGTTTTGCTATTTCGAGAGAGGTTCTAAGCTCTGGAGGCAAGCGTTCCAAAGCCTTTTCTAAAGAGGCTCTTGGAACCCTGAATTGCTCGAGAGTGACGCCATCAAATTTTTGGGTGTAGTGCATTAGGGCACGGTCGCCATTTTGCTGGACATCGTTAAGCAAGGTTTTGACGCTTTCATCTCCCATGAAGTCCCATCGATCATAAAAGCTTTGAGGCAGGTCCTGGTCTTTTATCATGTTCATTTTAATCTCCTTTTCCGTTGTAATTCGTTGAGCACTTCGTTCCATTCGATATTTTCCTGTGCCATATAGGCATTGATAAAATAGAGCAGGTCGGCCACTTCCCAGACTTTATCGTTTCTTTTTTCAGCCAAAATCACTTCCCCTGCTTCTTCAATGATTTTTTGGCGAAGAGTTCGTGAATCAAGGGAGGCAGTATAGCTGGAGGGATCATTATCGCTTATTCGTTTTTTGAGAATGTCGAGTAGCAAAGGAAGGCTGAATTTTTGCTCTCCATAACAGGAATAACTACCTCGGTGGCAGGCACATCCTTTTTGCCTGACGATCATTTTAAGTGCATCTCCATCACAATCTCTTCGAATGGTCATAATTTCCTGAGTGTTTCCTGATTCCTGCCCTTTGGTCCATAAGCTTTGTCTGGAACGAGAGAAGTAGGTGGCAAGACCTGTTTCAAAGCTTTTTTGTAAGGATGCTTTTGACATATATGAAGTCATGAGAAGTTGACCATAGCTATCGAAGGTGTTGACTGGAACAAGATTCATTTTTTCCCAGTCCATACATGCTAAAAAAGCTTCTTGAGGACTGATGACTCCAGTGTAGAGTGCCATGCCTACCTGAGCATCAATTCCCATCTTGTCGAGTTCTTGAATCTCGCTGACACTGGATATACCTCCCGCCGCGATGATGGGTAATTCGCTTAGTTCTCTGGCTTTTCTGATGAAAGCCTTATCCATGCCTTTCATCATGCCCTCATGAGATATGGAAGTTATTAGATAGCCTCCCACCCGAGTGTCCAGCTCTTGTATGGCTTGTTCAAGGCGGAGGTTGGTACTCACTTTCCAGCCATGAATCATGATGAAACCATCCAGGACGTCCAGCGAAACGATGATCTGCTTTTTACCTATCTTTTTTCCCAGGGCTTCTACAAAAGTGCTTTGAATCTCATTTTGGGCAAAAACACTGGATCCCACTATGATTTTTTC
>CAZMFK010000281.1:0-2127 GCA_964565545.1 uncultured Caldisericota bacterium
ACTAACCATTCTTCCCATTATTTTTTTCATAACTATAATAAAATAACTGAACCCAGGCATTGGATCCTTCAAATCCCAAATTGCAGGTGCTTTTTTCCTAAATAGAGAAATAATTGTCTGATAATAACTTAGTTGCCCAGCTTTTATATAATCTCTTATCGCAAATAGGTCCTCCATTAAATATCTGAATACATATTTAGTATCTTTTTTTATTTCCTTACCCTCTAAAGGATTTCCAATTAAATCCATATATTGAACATATGGGAAATTAATTCCTGTTTTACATAATAAACTATTCAAATTTGTTGTTCTAGTATTTATTTCAATTAAATGAGAATCTTGCATAATTGCATTCTCGCTTGAAATAAACAAAAACACCTAAACAAGCATCAAAGATGCCCGAATTTGAAATGAGGTTAATTGGTTTCTACGATGTTTATACAGCTTTACTAATAACTGAAGATTTCTTGTTTATGGCAATGGTTCCAGCTACAATTGCAATACAATTTAAAAGATAGTGCATAAAAGCTTTCTTGACTCCTTTTGACCTGATTCCATCTACATTCAGATTTTCTTTAAGGCGTGCATTCAACCTTTCTACAGATGTTCGCTTGTTGTAAAGGTTCTTCCAGGTTTTGGAGTTCCTAAGTGGATATCCATGAATTCTTGGGTTTTTCCTGTAGTTTAGCTTCAGTGTAAGTCCATAGTTTGATGATGAGCACCAGTTACTGCCAAATGGGCAATTGACATCTCCAGTCATGTGTGGACATCTAAACTTCATGTAAGTAGCATCTTTGCCCCAGTATTTTAGCTCATAACCTGCTGAGCATACTGGATGAAGTTTTTCATTAAGCCCCTCCGGAGGAGCCTTACTGCCTCTGGGATTGTATGCAATTATGGGTGTTGCATGGTATTCATCAACTATGTCCCTGTAGAGATAATCATAGTCGTAGCCTGAATCCATAAGGTAGTGCGAAGGTTTTATCAAGCCTTCATACGAGTCAAGGAAGTCCCTTATCATAGCAGAAGCAACAGATCCATCGTGGACACTTGCTGGAGTAACTTTAATGAATAAGGGTAATTCGCTCTTTGCATCACAGATTATATGGAGCTTCCAACCAAACCATCTTATGTTGTTACCATTGGTATCTCTTTTCATTCCCCAGTTAGGATGATTGCCATCATCAACAATATCTTTCTTGGGTTTTGATGCTTCGTAGGAACTTAGCTTGGTGGAGTCAATGGCAACTTCAGCTCCATCAATTATTCCAGATTTAAAGGCAGAGATGACTAAGTTTTGAAACAGCTCCATCAGAGCAGGATCTTTGGATAGTGCATCCTGAAACCTACTAAATACAGATTCTGAAGGAGTTTTGTCCATGATGCCAAATCCACAAGCATACCTGAAAGCTGGGTCGCTCTCAAGTCTTCTTACAAGGCTTGATATCTTTGGAATCTGTTCCACCTCTTTAGCTAAGAGAGCATAGAGAAGCCTCTCTTTGGGGTAGCCTTTGGGTCCTCTGGTTCCGGGTGTTTTTCCCATGGCAGTAGCTACTGGTGACACATCAATTTCATCAAGAATCATCATAAGTCTTGTTTTTGGGCTGATTTCCATTAAATCATCATAGGAAAAAAAGGAATCTTGTCGTATAATCATATTAGGGTTTCCTCCTTAATGTGAACATATAGTGATTCGTCTTACTATATATATTCGACATTTTGGGGTGAAATCCTTTTTGCTGGCCAAAAAAAGTTAGTTATTTCAACAATTTTAAATTATGCAATTAACTCAAATAATATTTGCCAGTTTTATTATCCTTTTTAAATTCGATTTCTCCAAATCCTTTATAATTTAATGCTTTAAAAAAAGGTTTACTTATCTCATATAATTCTTGTACATATTTTTGCTCTGTGTATACAGATGCTCCATAGTTAATCGGATATTGTCTCAGTTTTCTGCATGTAACCCAATGAGTCACTTCAGAATCACTATTCATATAAGCATCAAATGTATACATATTATCATCTTCACCAGGAATGATTCGTTGTACAAAAACATCAAGGTTTTCATTTCTTGCTAAATTTAATGCATTCTTTAAATCTTGATCATCATTACATAAGAACATT
>CAZMFK010000282.1:0-2072 GCA_964565545.1 uncultured Caldisericota bacterium
GGATTGGGGTTCGTAGTAGTAGTCGGTACCAGCAAAATGAAGCAATTTGCTTGCTTGATTCTGCACCGCCTGCACTACTTTAGGGTGGCAGTGTCCCGTATTGCACACGCCTACACCAGAAGTGAAATCATAAAACAAGTTGCCGTCGAGATCTTCCAGCACAATACCTTTGCCATTTTTAACTGCAATAGGTGATGTTTTAGTACAGGTCATCATGTATTGATCGTCAAGCGCAATGAGTTTTTTTGCATTTTCTCCAGGAATAGGAGTTTTTACTAAAGGTCTAATCATTTCGTCCATCTTTAACCTACCTTTATTATTTTTTGATTATCGTGGACAAACCAAAATATCAGGTTTTTCTCAACACGACCCACCATTGATTTTAGGTATTAGACCAAAGCTGTCAAACCTGGCTTATCAAATTCACAAACGCCTATATATTGGATTTTCCCGATTTTTCGAGCTTTGCCCAGGTGTCTTTGAGTGATACGATTTGGTTAAAAACCAAAAGATTGGCAGTGCTAAGCTTTAAATCTTTGACAAAATAACCTTGACGCAAAAACTGAAAATGAAATTCATTAGATCTATTCAGGATATTATCTTCAATAAAGCCATGGGTAATGATTTTCATGGAATCTTGATTGAATAATGATTGATAATCAGTTGATGTCAGCGTATCTTGCGAATCTCCATCTGAAGCAGAGTTGATATTTTTTAATAGATCATTCAATAAACGAACCTGGATGGGACAGGCATGAGAAGTGGAAAGCCAGTGCAAAGTACCTTTCACTTTTTTCCCTGAAGTGTCCTGATGACTTTTACTGTTGGGATCCAGGGAGCATTTTAGTTCCAGTATTTCTCCAGACTGAGTATCTTTAACCACTTCATCACAGCGAATAATATAGGCATACTTCAATCGAACTTCTTGGCCAGGAGACAAGCGGAAGAATTTTTTGGGCGGATCTTCCAGAAAATCATTCTGCTCAATAATTAAATGGCGTGAAAAGGGAACTAATCTTTTTCCAGCACCAGGATCTTCCGGATTATTTTCTGCTTCTAACCATTCGATTTCATTTTCTGGGAAATTAGTGATAGTTAGCTTTAATGGATTCAAAACTGCCATTACACGGGGAGCATGTTGGTTTAAATCTTCTCGGATACAATGATCCAGGAGTTCCTTTTCAACTGTGCTGTTGCTTTTTGCCACACCAATTTTATCGCAAAAATCTCGAATAGATGCAGGCGTAAATCCTCTTCGTCGTAATCCAGATATGGTGGGCATGCGAGGATCATCCCATCCTTCCACCAATCCTTCCTCTACCAAAGATCTGAGAATACGCTTGCTAAGGAAAGTTCGCGTAATATTCAATCGTGCAAATTCAATTTGTTGGGGTTTGCAGGCTACTCCAGTATGCTCAACAAACCAGTTATACAAAGGACGGTGGTCTTCAAACTCTAATGTGCAGATAGAATGAGTAATACCTTCAAAAGCATCAGAAAGAGGATGAGCAAAATCATACATGGGGTAGATGCACCACTGGTCTTTTGTGCGATGATGGTGAGCTCTAAGGATACGATATATCACGGGATCTCGCATATTCAAATTCGGAGATTTCATATCAATTTTGGCTCTAAGCACTTTGCTTCCATCAGTAAAAAATCCTTTTTTCATTTGTTCAAAAAGCTCCAGGTTTTGATCTATGCTACGTTTTCGATAGGGGCTTTCTATGCCAGTTTCGGTAAGTGTGCCACGGTAGGATCTGATTTCATCAGGGTTTAAATCGCAAACATATGCCAGGTCTTTTTCGATTAACGTTATTGCAGAGCAATACATCTGCTCAAAATAGTCAGAAGCAAAATACAGCCGATCTTCCCAATCAAAACCAAGCCATTGAATATCTTCTTTGATGGATTCGACATATTCAGTATCTTCTTTGCTTGGATTAGTATCATCGAAGCGAAGGTTGCATTTTCCGTTGTAACGTTGGGCTATTCCAAAATTGAGACAAATGGATTTTGCATGGCCAATGTGAAGATAACCATTGGGCTCTGGCGGAAAGCGGGTATGAATT
>CAZMFK010000283.1:0-2064 GCA_964565545.1 uncultured Caldisericota bacterium
CTGAGAATTGAGAGTAGGACCAAACCCTGCCCTGACTTTGCCTCCTGAAAAATACACTGAAGAAAGGACATCCTTCTGAAGGATATAACGGTATATCAGACGCTCCACATTATTGCAGACAGTATAAGCCCTATCAATATTGCGTGTAATTTTTCCATTGCCATCCCAATCAAAATAAATTTCAAAGTAATCATCACATACAGGTTTTTTAAGAATAGCATCTTCCTTGGTATCGGATGTAACATCCATGAGCAGATAAAGATGATGGTAATTATTTTTGACCATGAGCACGCCATGAGAAAACTCAATTTTAAGAGCATCCTGCCAGTACCGTTGATCGTGTTTGCCATCTACCACCGGGCAGAGGTAGGCATATCCGGATTGATACTTCTGCGCATATGCAGCAGGAAAGGAAAACAAAAAAGAGAAGATAAGCAAAAAACTGATCGCTAAAGCTGTATGTTTCATTATTCCTCCTCCTATTACGAAAGAGCTAAAGTATGAGGACTAACCAGGTGCGCAGCTGTTTTCAGCTCTTTCTGCTAATGCCCCGAATCCATCATCAGACCGAAGCCAACAGGATATGCGACCATAAACATCATTGCTTCGAAAAGTTTATACATAAAAAATTATAATGTTTTTTTGAAGCTATAACAAGTTAAACAAAAGTTTTTTAAATAAATGCGAATTGGTATTCGACTTTTAATGAAATCGTGAATTGATTAAAATGAAACTATGAAGAAATTCGAAATTAGCTATCAAATATGCCTATGGATCATGATATCTTATTTACTTGGATCCAGCTTTTTGGGATGCATTGCGAACCGCTCTCCATCTTCGCATGAAATTAGTTTTGACTGGAGCGGAACTATGGCCGATGTTAAAAAAGACTCTTACCGGTGGACTGAATATTACATGAAGCAGATGATCAGGACTTCATACCTAAAAAAAGAAGAACTTGCACAACCCAATACATATATAAGCAAGGGAGAGTTTTTGCACTGGCTGCTGAGATGCCTGCCTCCTGTAGGAACTGAACAGGATCATGATGCGGGAGCTTTCCGCAGCCCGTTGGATCAACACCCATATGCTCAAGATGTTCTAAAAGCTGTGGAACACAAATTTATTGATGCAGAGGAATCCTTTGATCCAGATCAGCTTTTAATGCGTTCCTTGGCCGGATTATGGCTGATTAGGGCAAAGGGGGGAGAGAAACTGGAAGAGCTTGCTCGTTCCATGACTAATCCTGTGGTGCCCGCCCAGGATGGTTTTGATGAAATTACAGAAGCCAGCCGCGGAATCATAGCCATGGCAGTTCATCCTGATTACCAGTTACTTGGCTTTCGATGGAAAAGTTCCCATAACTATAGATATATAGAAACAGAAAGTCCCTTAACCAGGGCAGAAGCCGCTGTAAGTTTGTACCACCTTCTTAATCCTCCAAAAAAAGGTGGGGCCATTGCAATTGCTCAAAATGAACCACTCAGCAAAGATTTGCCTGGTTGGTTTTGCACTGAAAGCTCTCATCAAATCCAGCGGATCCTTTTTCAAAAAGCCATTGGGGGGAGCGATGCCCAAGGAAGCTTTTTTCCTGTGCTCATACAAAAAATCCCAACCCAGGATAATGGCCTTTGGAAAATCAATGATGATGGAAGCATGGAGCTAACATTTCAACTAAGACCCGGGATCTATTGGTCGGATGGGACACCTATCACCGCTGAAGATGCTTTGTTTTCGTTCAATTTTCGTCGGCAGTTGGGATATTTACCCTCTATAAGCGAAGTTGAAGGCTGGATCGATCATATCGAGGCCAAAGATCATTCAACCTTTACGGTATACTGGCAAAAACCATATCGCTGGGCCAATCTGATGCTGGATCTTTATCCCGGGCACAAGGAGGAAGAGTTAAAACAATTCTTTCTCAGCCCTTCTCTGGATAAAGTTCCTGTTCATGCAGGCCCTTATACTTTTCATGCCTTAAAGCCAAACGGATTGATCGAGTTGAGATCCAATCCATTTTATGTCCTTGGAGAACCATTGATTGATCGTATTCAGATAATAAGC
>CAZMFK010000284.1:0-230 GCA_964565545.1 uncultured Caldisericota bacterium
TTTAAAAACCTTATTCGCCGTGCAGAAGAAGAACTGGAAGCAGAAGGTGTTAGAACTCCTGAAATCAAATCAATTTTAGATCCAGCTTACCAACTTCTATCGAATCATTTTTTCTGGAAACATCAACGAAAAGGCCTTGCTTTATTTATTGGTCCCGAACAAAATGAATATTACCGAACTACCCATACTTTTCGTGAGTTAGCCATAGTTACCCATCGTTTTCATCTTAA
>CAZMFK010000284.1:240-871 GCA_964565545.1 uncultured Caldisericota bacterium
TGCTTCCTCTACTCAGCCGTGAAGAGCAGTTTTATATACTAGCCATCAGTCAAAACCAGGTTAGGTTACTCCAATGCAATCGTGATCAAGTAATTGAGCTTGAGGTTGAAGCAATGCCCAGTAATATCTCTGAAGCAATGAATGAAAAGGATCAGGAAACTCATATGCATCATCATTATGTTGGATCAGGCGGAAAAGGGGACCAAACTTCAGTGCTCCATGGAGGTGGCGATGGCAGTGATTCAGACAAAGAAAATTTAAAAAAATTCTTTCGCTTAATCGATCAAAACATCAATAAAATGCTTCGCAATAATCCAGAACCACTCATATTAGCAACAGTTGATGCTAATTTTCCAATATATAAAGAAATTAATTCTTATCCTACGCTTTTTGATGAAAATATTCCTGGCAATCCGGATAATCTTGATTCTGAACAATTACTTGAAAAGGGCTTTGCACTGATCCGCCCATATTTTAAACAAGAACGAAGCGAGGCAGAAGAAAAATACCACCATCTGAATGGTACTGGAAAAACTTCTCATGAACTGAAAGATGTGGTTCTTGCTTCCCATCATGGACAAATTGACACCCTTTTTGTTGCAAGGGAAGTAGAGCAATGGGGAAATGTCGA
>CAZMFK010000284.1:881-2034 GCA_964565545.1 uncultured Caldisericota bacterium
GATCAGATCAGCAACCAAGTTATCCTTCATGATCAATTTGAGCCTGGCGATGAAGATTTATTGAGTTATGCCAGTATCCAGACTTTGATTCATAAAGGTAGAGTTTTTTCCACCAAACCAGAATTTATGCCTGACAAAAGCAATATAGCAGCAATTTTTAGATATTAATCCGCAAAATCAGTTTCTTGCCAGTATGCTCTTTCGATGTTGCTTTCTAAAGCCAGTTGCTTGATAATTCCAGCCAGGCTTTCAGGATTGGCATACTTGCTCAATACATCCGCAATAATTGAGGAGAGATTTTCTTCTTGAAAATTTTCGCGATGAAGAGCTTTTAATTGGAAACCATTTTCTTCAATTAATTTGATCAGTAAAGTTTTTGTTTCAGCATAACTGGATTTCGAAAAAGAAACATAAAGCTTATATTCATAGGGTAGTACCATGCTATGACTTTTTTTTAGTTGAAATCTATCTTCAACTTTTTTAAAGGCAACATTGGCAAAAACGATAACAAAAGTTGCAAAAACAGCTTCCAAGTAAAAACCAGAACCACATAAAACTCCAATAGCAGCTGAGCACCATATAGTTGCGGCAGTTGTTAAACCCCGCACATTCCAGCCATCCCTTAGAATTACTCCAGCGCCTAAAAAGCCTATACCTGAAACTACCTGAGCTGCGACACGAGTGGGAGAACCTTCGCCAGGGATATTTATGGAATACATGACAAATAAAGCTGCTCCCATAGCTACTAAAGAGTTTGTTTTTAATCCAGCCATACGTCTTCGTAATGATCGCTCAATACCAATAAATGCCCCTAATACCAATGCCAGGAGCAAGCGAAGAGAGAAATCTAAAAAAATTAACATAGCTTAGTTATTTTAAACATCATATGAATCCCTTTGTTCAGTGACTTATAACATCAAATTTCCAGATAAATCAAGAGCATTTGCATCATGTGATATCGATGGAGAGATTAAACTTAGATATTCATTTAGCTTGAAGGAAGAAGGGCTTTCGGTTCTTTGAAAAATCTGGATAGCTCTGTTCAAAACATGAGCAACGGATTCACGCATAGGGGGTATGCCCATCACCAGAATGATAACAATAAATGAAATAATCATTATGTATTCAATAAGCGTCTGACCTTTTTCGTCTT
>CAZMFK010000285.1:0-2013 GCA_964565545.1 uncultured Caldisericota bacterium
TTGCTGAAATGTTTAATGGGCCACGGTGCCCAGGCTTTGGGAGAAACAACAAACACTTCTACGCCTGCTTTTGCCAACGCTTTCACTTGTTCAAGAACAAAAATTCCATTAACGGTGTTAAAGGTAAAAGGAAACATGTGGGAAAGAACGAGCAACTTCAAGATGGTTTCAACACCCTTCTTTTCCCATGGATATTTAAAAAAGCCAGAGCCAAAGCGAAAAGATACCATTGAGGCCGAAATGTCATTATAGAACTCGAGCTTACGATAGCTAGGGAGAAAATAATACATGAAACTAGCAAAGCCTCAGAAGTCATTTTTATGATTCTGGCATTTGTTTTTCGGTGAATTTCCCAAAGGTCCTTCATTATTGAAAAATACATAATTATATATCCAATAAAAACCAATATTCCGTAATTAACTAAAATCTCTACCCACCAATTATGTGGATTTGTTATGCCATAAGTGGCAAAAACCTGAAAATGCTCCATCCAATATTCTGCGTTCCCTGAACCGACTCCAAACCCCAAAGTGTTGTATAAGAAGACTAGGCTGTTTTTTATTAAGTTTTTTCGAACAGCTACGGATCCATAATCTAAGTTAGAAGTAATCACAAGAGATCCGAGTTCTTCGTTTATCTTAGGAAAAAACTCTTGGCCCAATATTTGGGAAAGGAGTAATCCGATGAAAATGATAGAAATGACAGATTTAAACTTTCCACTAATATTTGTTAGAAAAATTAAAATAAAAAATAAACCTATTAAGAAAGCGAGAATGTTAGCTCGAGATCCAGTAACTACAATTAAATAAAAAGATGAGGTAACTATAATTCCTCCAGTTATTTTAGAAGCCAACCCTCGCCCGTAACGGTAAAGGGATATTGCAAAAGGTGCGCTTATTGAAAGGAATGTGGCGAAGTCGTTAGGGTTGTGAAAAACACTTGTGGGTATTTGTAGGAGCCAAACTCGGGGATCTTCAAAAAGCTTAGACGATGGCAAATGCAGGCCCGTGGCATGTTCATATAAACCCTGAACACATAACAGGAGGTGCATAATTAACCAAAACGCATACAATAGTTGAAAATCTTTCTCATTTTGGGTGTAATGGATTGTGAATACAATCAACGAAATCCCGAAAAATAAAAAAATCCAAGTTCTTATTACATCAATTTTAGAAACAGCCCAACCTAAAGAGAGGAAAGCATAGGTTAGCCAAAGTCCTAGAAAGATTAGGGACCATCTAACTGTCCTCGAAAAAATCCGAACCTTGAATTCTCCATTATCAACTAGAGTATGTAAGGTAAAAAGGAACCAGAGAGCAGTAAGAAAAACCCGAAAAGGGAAAAGAGTAAATTCTCCCAGATAGATAGGCAACAATGCGCTTCCTAAGAAACCAGTAATAAATACTAAATGGAAGAGAAATCGCTCAATATTAATAAAGGTGTTCCAAATGTTTGCAAGCAGAAAAAAAACCAGACACAATAATCCACCACTGTAGGCAAGGGTAATATTTAACTTACTGGGGTTAAGGAAAACCGCAATGAAAAGAATAAAAATAACCACAGAATAAACAAAAAAGAGAAATTTCCCAGTAAGGTTAATATTCATTCGGACTTGAAAGAGAGAGTGTTTCCTTTCTATATTTTTTGCATATTTCAAATCTTTGCCTCCAATTTCTAATTGAATGATCTAAAAAAGTGAAAAGGCTTTTTCTTTTACCATTTCTTTCCTGAAAACCATGCCCCATAGCCCAGGAACCAAGGCATAGGGCAGTAACATCAACAATTTTCTGACCGCGTCAGGGTCTGATGCATTGATCTTTTCTGAAAGCATAATTGGGATCAACAACAAAAGAAAAAATCCCAAAAACAACATTATTTCGCTTCGGGTTAGTGATAATGTTCTCCTGGAAAAGAAGGTGGCAAAAATCGCCAAGGCCATAACGGCGCCTGTGATAACACCGTAAAAACCATCAAACCAGAATCCTTGGGTACGGGAAACAAAAAGAAACAGCG
>CAZMFK010000286.1:0-1922 GCA_964565545.1 uncultured Caldisericota bacterium
AGCATCACGTGGAGCGATTAAAAATTGCATTGAAGCAACTGTAGAATTTGAAATCCCATACTTATCTCTTTATGCTTTTTCTACAGAAAACTGGAACCGTCCAAAACAGGAGATTTTATCCCTTTTTTCTATTTTTAATAGGATCATTGCTGAAGAACTTGATGAGCTTGACTCGCAAGGGGTCAGGATTAGTTATTCTGGTCAATTGCATCGCTTTCCCCCTGATTTGCAAGATACATTAATGAATGCTCAAAAAAAAACTAATTCAAATAATCGATTACAACTCAATATATGCCTTGACTATTCAGGTAAGTTTGAAATCATTAAAGCTGTCAAGCGCATTATCCAAAAGGGTATTTCAGCTGATTGCATCACAGAAGATCTTTTTGAAAAATATTTGGATACCTGTCATTTTCCTCCCGTGGATTTGCTAATTAGAACCAGTGGAGAGCAACGTATAAGCAACTTTATGTTATGGCAAATTGCTTATGCTGAAATGGTCTTTTTGGATACGTTATGGCCAGATTTTAAAAAAGACGACTTGCAACAATGTATTGAAATATATCAACATCGAACTCGAAGGTTTGGGGGTATATAGGAAGGACAATGAAAAGAAAACTGTCTGAATTTTATCTTCAGTCACGCGTTTTAACAGCTTTAATTAGCATTCCTTTGCTTTTATTGGCTATTTTCCTTGGTCCTTCTACCTTTTATGCTATCTGGGCCCTAATCTGGTATTACATGTATATGGAAATGTCCGATTTAATGGATCTGAGTCCCCATTTAAAAGACTATATGTTATATCTGGGAGTACTCCTGCTTATTTTAACTGCTGGATTAAGCTCTTTACCTTTTTTCCATTCCTGGCTGGTTATGGGTCTTTGGTTTCTTTTTCCTGTATGTATATTTTTGATACTCATTGCGGAAAAAACAATAACAAAATTATTGCCTCCTTTTTATTTGCTTTACATTACCCTTCCTGTGTTTTTTCTTTTTGTTATCTATGAAAATCAAGGGCCATGGGCTATCGTGTTATTATTGCTGAGTTCATGGATTGTGGATACCTTGAGTTATTTTACGGGTATTCTGGTAGGCAGACATCCTGTCGCTCCTCAGCTTTCGCCTAAAAAAACCATTGAAGGAGCACTGGGAGGGATCCTTGGCATTGTAATGATTTTCCCTCTTCTGCTGAAGTGGATTCCCATGCCTTTGGATGGCATAAATCCTTATGGAATGGGTCTGCTTTTGGCCTTATCTGCTTTTACGGGTGATCTTTTTGAATCTTACATCAAGCGAAGTTTTGGGAAAAAGGATTCCGGAACAATTTTAAAAGGTCATGGCGGGATGCTTGATAGATTTGACAGTTTCCTTTTTATTGCATTTGTTTATGCTATTATTTTTATAAAATGAAAAAAAAGATAGCACTCATTGGTGCCAATGGATCGGTAGGTCGTCAAAGCCTGGAGATAATAAAAGAGTATTCTTCTTTTTTTGACCTTACTTTGGCAACCTGCCATTCACATTTTGAACAACTCCAGGATTTGACTTCGTCATGGGATCAAGTCCAATTGGCTTGCACAGGAAAACCAGAAAATCCCTTACCTGCTCATTTTCTTTCAGGAAAAGAAGCTGTAACCAATTTTATATGTGAGATCCAGCCCGATATTTTATTAATTGCAAGCGCTGGCCTGACTGGATTTGAAATACTCCGAGATGCCTATCCCTATTGTGCCAAAATTGCCATAGCCAACAAAGAGAGTTTGATCATGGCGGGTTGTTCAGGATTAATTCCTGAAATTCGAAAAACATCTTTCTTACTTCCTA
This sequence comes from uncultured Caldisericota bacterium, assembly GCA_964565545.1. Lineage (GTDB taxonomy): Bacteria > Caldisericota > Caldisericia > UBA6126 > UBA6126 > T3SED10-260. The sequence continues at coordinate 1,825 of CAZMFK010000286.1, forward strand.
TTGACAGTGAACACGTTGGAATTCACCAGCTTATTTCAGGTCATGACAATGCCTATATAAGAAAAGTCTATTTAACTGCATCTGGAGGACCTTTTTAT
>CAZMFK010000287.1:0-1912 GCA_964565545.1 uncultured Caldisericota bacterium
GGAAGAGCAAAGGGCAAAGATAAGCCATACTGCTATGATGATGCGCTGTTTCATTATCGAACTCCTTATCAAATAAACATTTTGAAAATATTATAGTGAATTTTGACTCAATCTCATGTAAAATCTTCTTTTGTATTATATCGTATCGGGAGGAATTTTGATGAATAGCAACCGAGGAATCATAGTAACTCTGGCTGGATTGGGAGTAAATCTTGTTTTAGGCGTTTTATATGCCTGGGGAGTTATGTCTGCTGCTCTTATCGATAAACTTGGATGGACTGCTACTCAGACCCAGTTACCTTACATGATGGCTTGTGCTTGTTTTGCCTTGTCCATGGTTCCTGCAGGAAGACTTCAGGATAAATTTGGACCCCGTCCAGTCATCATGGGAGCTGCTCTTCTGGCTGGTATTGGATTTTTGCTGGCTGGGGCTACGCTTACGGTAGTAGGGTTGACCATTTTCTTTGGTTTGATTTTTGGTATTGGCATGGGCTTAGGGTATGCTGCACCTACTCCTGCAGCTGTAAAGTGGTTTGGACCTGATAAAAGGGGCTTAATATCGGGTATTGTGGTAAGTGGATTTGGTCTGGCTCCAATTTATATCGCTCCCCTGACCAACGGGCTTATCCAAAATTTTGGCCTTCAGCAGACTTTCTTTATTTTGGGCATCATGTTTTTTGTTATCATTATGACTTTAGCCCAGTTCATCTCCAATCCTCCGGCTCATCATGTCCCACACCAAACCAACAAGATTCGAAAGAGAGAATGCTCAGGAAAAGAATGTTTTGCTGGGGAAATGCTTAAAACCTGGCAATTCTATGCAATATGGGTAATGTTTTGTTTTGGAACTTTTGCAGGGCTTTTGATCATTGGGCAATTATCCAAGATAGGTATTGAACAGGCAGGCATGAAAACTGTTTTTACCCTTACCGCTGTTTATGCTTTCTTTAATTTTTTTGGCAGAATCAGTTGGGGGGTTATATCTGATCGAATTGGCCGAAAAGCAAGCCTTGCATCTGCTTTTCTTTTGCAATTTCTGACCTATCTGGCCTTTCCTTACATGCAAAGCCCCTGGTCGCTGATTATTGGCATTTCGCTTGTTGGCTTTACTTTTGGAGGTATGCTGACTATATTTCCATCCATTACTGCAGATTATTATGGAATGAAGAATTTTGGCTATAATTATGGCTTCATGATGACTGCCTGGGGAATCGGTGGAGTATTGGGACCCTTGGTTGGAGGTTTGGTTCGCGACTTGACTGGAATTTACAATTTAAGCTATAGCATATCAGCTATTCTGAGTGTTATTGGGGTGATATTGGCTATTTCCGTTCAAACGCCCCGCTTTGATAAGGACATTTCCCTTGAGCAGACTGCACCTTTGGAATACACTTCCTGAAAATGCAGCCTGCTAATGGAATTTGTTATATGTGTTTCCCCATTTCCTGAGACAATACCTGGAGATCCAGCAGATCTACCTTTAAATCCTGATTGAAATCGCAGTCTGCATTATAGTTTTCGTCTCCATTGCGACTGCCATATGCTTCTGAAAAAATAGCATAGTCCAGACGATCGACAATTTTATCTTCATTCAAATCTGCATGAAGATACTCACGATTGCTGATTCTCAAAGTAGGCATTAAGGATTTTACCCGGATCTGGATATCGTTGGAAAGTCCTAATCTAAAATTTTGAGTTTGCAAGCTAACCCGACCAACTTTAACTGTACGGAAAATGATTCTCAATATTACCTGGTCCTTGAATGAATCTATGGGTATATCTGAACATTCAATTGTAACTTTAAGCATGCCCTCATTGTCATCTACCTGGGTTCTGAGACGAGGACCAGCATCTTTCTCTTCAAGAAAGCCAGCTAGCATGGCTCGACGGAAGCTTAACCTTTCTGCATCGT
>CAZMFK010000288.1:0-1904 GCA_964565545.1 uncultured Caldisericota bacterium
TCATTTTTTCATGGAAGGTGAGAGGCTCATGGAGGGGGCCCCGCCGAATTAAAGCGATAAATGGAGCTGTTTTTTCGGGGAATAGTTGCTTAAAATCACTGACCGAACCATAGCCAGCATTGATCATTCTTAATCCTGAAAGTGACGAGGAAAAAGGGAGCGAAGGCATGCTTAGCGTTGCTGACAGAAGGAGAGTTTTATCCTGGTTTGAGCGGAGTTCCATCTTTTGGACTCTTCGATCATCAGAGGCTCCTACCGTCAGCACATCTACCGAAGATCCGGGTAATTGGATGGAGGCTCTACCAGGCAGGGGTTGCCCATAATTACCTGCTGAAGTGATGACTGCGATATTGGCTTTCCGTAAAACTGCAAAAGCTTGCTCCAGTGCTTCTGGATCGCTAACAGAGCCACCCAAGGGTAGTGCCACTATCTTGCAATTATCCTCGACAGCTTTTTCAAGAGCAGGTATAATACAAACTGAAGAGCTTCTCAAGTTTCGAAAAACCACATAGGACATTAATTCCACTTCTGGAGCTATGCCTCTTTGAAATTCATCAATGCCTGCACCCCCGATAACTCCAGCAACAAAAGTGCCATGAAGGTTTCGATCATCATAGGGTTGTCCAGGAAAAGCAAAATTATAACCTCCAGCCACCCGACCTTTTAACTCAGGGTGGTCGGGATTTATACCTGTATCAACTAGTCCAATGCGTATACCTTTTCCATTCCAGGGCTGGGAGTTCTCTTTTTTTTCTGGCCATAAGTGTTGAATGGCGATGCCTCGATGAGGGTAAAAGGAATGATGGAGCGAAAAAACCTGTTTAATTGAAGAATAATTGGCAATATAGGGGACATCTGCTCCTTTAATCTGAAGAATTAAACCATTGAAGATATGTGCAAGGGAATGCTCAAGACTGTAAGGTATGCGATGGGTATCGAGCCATTGCATGAAATGCTGATGTTTGGCAACTATGGCTTCTTTTTTACCTCCCTCAAGAAGCGAGGGGGCTTGGAATGCAATCAAAACTGAAGTATTGCTTTGAAGGGAAGGGTCAATCGATGAAGCTATCTTCGGACTATGGGCTTGCGCTTCAGGATATTCTCTGAAGAAGGAAGTAAGCATGAAAAGTGAAACAAGTAAGAGAATTCCCAAAAACCTTAAGTTGGTTTTTGTTGGTCCGGGATTAAGCATTTGTTTCATAATATACTCCTCTGCTTTTAACTGTCATTATTGTACTTCAAACCCTGTATAAAATCGAATAAGGAGTTTTCGGCTTTTTATTGCTTTCATTCAAACTATAATAATGCTTATCTGAATCTAGGGAGGAAAAAATGAATAGTGAAATCAAAAAGTCCTCAAAGAAAAAGCTTTTATTGCAACGCAACCTACGCTGGATTGTGCTTTTGATTATCCTTGCCCTTTCCACTGGCCTGGGGGTTATTCATCAGTTATTCCGAAACCTTCGCACCATCAATGTAGACCAGTTATGCCCTTTTGGAGCCCTGGAATCGCTATATGCCTATTTTCGCACGGGTCAACTGATAGCCCGGGTGGGAGTGTCCAGCTTTATATTAATGATTTTTGTAGTTTTGGTTACAATCCTTTTTAGAAGAGCTTTTTGTGGTCATTTTTGCCCTTTGGGCACCCTGCAGGAGATATTTGACCGCCTGGGTAGAAAAGTGTTTAAAAAACGGCTTGTTGTTCCGGAAGTTTTAGACCGACCTTTGCGTTTAGGAAAATACATAGTTTTAATTCTCATTGTGGGATTTTCGTGGTATTTTGGTCGACTTATTATCCGCCCCTATGATCCCTGGGCTGCTTATCATCACCTGACATCTCATGAATTGTTTGACGAATTTCTTATTGGTTTTTTGATTTTAGTATTTAGTTTGTTTTTCTCTTT
>CAZMFK010000289.1:0-1895 GCA_964565545.1 uncultured Caldisericota bacterium
TGTCCAACGGTCAGAAGGTTTGATTTGTCCTTCTGCCAAGCGGAAGCAGGCTTCTACAAGGATGGGAATTTTGAAGACACTTGCCATCGGATAAAACTGATCGGCGTTGATTAAGATCTCCTCGCCGCTCTCAATGTGACGCAGGGCAATACCAAAATTTGCCCCACTTTTTTCAATAATTGATCGAATTTTTGCTTCAAGTTCCATGCTGCTACTACCCTTTCAACTAAAGTGGTAATACTTCTGCAATGTTGTGACTATGCCTCTGAATTTGGATCCCCCTGGCGAACATCCAGAGAACATATCATATAATTTACCATGTTTCCGGTGAATGTACAACTATATGTATTGTACTTATTTATTATAATATCCATGGAATATGACCATAACAATTTCAACTAGCGTTATTTTTGCGATTAAGTTGGTGTAACATTCTTTCTGTAAATTCATGAACCTTAACAAAATCGGTGAGTCAGAAGTATCCTTAAGGTGACCAAACCAAAAAAGGAGAACAAAATGACTCACCAAAATGATTATACCTTTGTAGAAGAGATAGCGGAAAAAGGACTGGATGCAATTCCGGAACTGATGCGGGTGCTGATCAACAACGCCATGCAAGTTGAGCGATCAAAATACTTGCAGGCTAAGCAGTATGAACGCACAGAAGCTCGAAGAGGTCACGCAAACGGTTTCAAGCCCAAGACAGTAAAGACCCGTGTTGGAGAGATCACCTTTGCCGTGCCACAGGTACGAGAAGGAGGCTTTTATCCATCCGCTCTGGAAAAAGGTCTGAGGAGTGAAAGAGCTCTCACGATAACTTTGGCGGAGATGTATGTACAAGGCGTCTCAACCAGGAAGGTAAAAGCCATCACGGAGAAATTATGCGGCGTCGAGATCTCAGCCACACAGGTCAGTCGGGCAAGCGCACAATTGGATGAAGTTCTGCAAGAATGGCGGGAAAGACCTTTGGGAGAGATCAGTTACCTCTATGTGGATGCTCGATACGAAAAAGTTCGGGAAGCTAGTCAGGTACGGGATGCAGCTGTATTAGTGGCCTCAGGCATTACACCAGAGGGAGAAAGGCAGATACTGGGTGTTTCAGTATCACTCAGTGAGCATGAAATACACTGGAAAACCTTTCTAAAAAGCCTGAAAGACCGGGGACTGCATGGGATGAAACTGATCATCAGCGATGACCACGAAGGTCTTGGAGCAGCCAGGAGAGCGGTGTTTGGCAGTGTCTCGTGGCAGAGGTGCCAATTCCACCTGCAACAAAATGCCGGTGCATATCTGCCCAAGCAATCGATGCGCTTGGAAGTAGCTGCTGACATCAGAGCCATGTTCAACGCTCCTGATCGGAAGACTGCTGAAGAGCTGCTACAAGCAGCCATCCAGAAGTACGCTGGCTCTGCGTCACGCTTATCGGCCTGGTTGGAGGACAACCTGGCTGAAGGGTTTACGGTCTTTGACTTTCCACTTGAGCATCGCAGGAGTATCCGGACAACCAATAGTCTGGAAAGGGTCAACAAGGAGATCCGCAGGCGAACAAGAGTACTCGGTATTTTTCCCAACGAGGCATCATGTCTCAGATTGATTTCTGCGATGCTTATGGAGATTAGTGAGGAGTGGCAGATTGGAAACCGTTATTGTGCTGGCAAGTCATTAGATTGTTAAAGAACTATGGGTATTTCTGACTCAAATTTACAGAAAAAAGGTTGCGTAATCTATAATAATTTGAGTGTATACTATTTCTTGCTAATTCACCTCCTGCAAACATAGTTCACAAAAATATTTTTAATATGATTAAAATTTCACAATATGCTGATAAGCTAAGAGAAAATCATTTATTCCAGGAAGATACATTTGACTGCGGGCCTTACGTCATTGCCATGTCA
>CAZMFK010000290.1:0-1877 GCA_964565545.1 uncultured Caldisericota bacterium
CAACACATGGAAGAAGCCTTTTTATATCGGATATCAGTTTCTCTGTTAATCTCCACAAAATAACTGATATCCGATATAAAAAGGCTTCTTCCATGTGTTGCTACTATCAGATCATTTTCCCTCGGGTGAATCTTCAGGTCCTCAACCGGATTATTCGGCATATTGTTTCTGTACTTGTTCCAGACAGATCCTCCATCAAAACTTACGTATACCGCCTTTGTGGAACCGACAAATAATAAGTCGGGATTTTGGGGATGCTCGCGTATTACACACAATGATTCATCAACAGGAAGATTTGATGCAATTGATTTCCAGGTTTTGCCAAAGTCAGTTGTCTTATATACAAATGGTCTGAAATCATCACTTCTTAATCCGGTAATGGTCACATACGCAGTTGCTTCATCAGCATTTGAAGCAGTAACCCTGCTGACCCAATGACCCGGATGGTCTGTAATATTTCCTGTAACATCGTTCCATGTCCTTCCCCCATCAGGAGTAACCCATACCTTACCGTCATCTGTTCCAACCCAAAGAACGCCCTCTTTGGCTGGTGACTCATCCATCGTAACTATTGTGCAGTACTGGATATTACCCGTCCCCTGAATTTTAGCCTCATCGGCAGTAGTAAGATCGTCGCTTATCTCTTCCCACGATTCACCCTGATTACGTGATCGCACTACCTTGTTTCCGGCATGGTAGATTGTCTTACTGTTATGAGGACTCACAACTATAGGTGCGTTCCATGCCCAGCGATCCATTGACTGGTATCTTATTGACTTCCGCTCACCGGTAATCTGATCAGTTCTTGTTAAGGGTCCGAACTGGGATTCATTGTAAAGCCATCTGCTGTCATTCCAGTCAACCTCATTATACATGCCATCACCTCCTCCTACTGATTTCCAGTCTTCCAGTCTAATAGCTCCACCAGAGCGTTTCGTTGACGGCCCCTTTACAGAACCATTATCCTGCAATCCACCATAAACATTGTAGGGATAATCAAAATCGAAACCTACAGCCACGAACTGTCCAACCGGCATAAAATCAGGATGATACCAGTTCTGTCCGCCATCCCATGTAACACCAAGACCATGATCATAGCCCAGTAGCATATGTTTGGAATTAGAGGGATTAATCCACATAGCATGATTATCACCTCCAAACCTGAATGGAGTTCTCCATTCCTTACCTCCATCAATAGTTTCAAACATTCCTGTAGCAAGGACATAAACATGATCGGGATCATTAGGATCGACTCTGATCTGCTGATAGTAATATCCAGGCCCTCCACCTATCTGGCGGCCTTCAGGACTAGCTTTCCTCCATGTTTCGCCCTTGTCATCCGATCTGTAAACTTCAGCACCTATTTCCCTGCCTGTTGGAGGTATTCCGTTTAATAGCTGATAATACCTTTCCTCATCCGACACTCCATCAATATTGCAGTTTTCAACATTCGCATATATTGTTTTCGGATTGCTTCTTGAGATATCAATCCCAATGCGGCCTATCATACCCCCGGGTAGTCCGTTCGATAACTTTTTCCAGTTTTTACCACCGTCTGTTGTCTTGTATATTCCGCTACCCGGACCTCCGTTGTTGAAGGTCCAAGGCTTTCTGACCTTGTCATATGCTGTCGCATAAAGAATATCGGGCTGCGAAGGATCTATTGCCAGATCAACAACTCCTATATACTTTCCTTCGCTTCTGACTTCAAGTACTCTTTGCCATGATTTCCCTCCATTAGTAGTTTTGTAAACTCCTCTCTCATCATTTTCAGAATATAACGGGCCAAGAGAAGCCACCCATACTATATCAGGGTTTTTAGGATGGATAATAATCCTGCCAATATGCTGACTGTTCTTTAGCCCCATATGACTCCA
>CAZMFK010000291.1:0-1876 GCA_964565545.1 uncultured Caldisericota bacterium
ATGACGGTGCCTGAACCCGCGGGGAGTGTTCGGTTTTTGATGGCCCCGTCGATCCCTCGAGCGTTTTTTGTGGGAGGGATAGTCAGCCAGTATTCTTCCGAACTTTCCCATTGTTCGATCTTCCAGTCAAACACTTTGCTGTAAAACTCGACAGCTCGCGTTACATTATCCGCACTGATTTCAAAATGCACGACTCGGTTCATTTTTTTAGTCCCTCCACTTTGTTTCCGCATTTGTAGCAATTTTCAGAGTACCACATAAAAGGACTGCCACTGTTGGAGCAGGCCCAGTGTTTAATCTCTTCCTCCAGCCAGGCTTGACATCCCATGTTTTTGACTCGTTCTCGGTTGCTTCGAGCTGTTTTATGATGGAGGCAGTCATCGTTGTCAAATTCCTCGACTTCTTCGCAGTGCTCCTCGACGCATTCGGAGCAGTGAGTTAGGCCCTTTTCTTCAAGGCAGGATAACATTTTACAACCAAAGCACCAGGATTTTTCATCCAAATCCCCACAGCCTTTGCAGTACCAGGCTTCTTCCCATTTCCCCCATTTTTCTGTCAGGTACTCTTTTACTTCCGGACTTGCGGTGGCGAGATAAAAGGGGCACGCTCCGCAGTATAAGCCGCACTTGCCTACTTTTTTTTGATCCATAGCTTCCTCGATGATAATAATTTTAGCTCTATGGTGCCATTGTAAAACAAAAAAGCTTTAAAAAAAGGGTGCGAATGGCATCGGTTTTGGTGTAAAGTTATATAATGATGTTATACCAGAAGATCTGGAGCTAAGGGGGCAAGGATGAACATTGGAAATGCGTCTTTGTGTTTGAATGTGAAAGATATTCAGAAAGCATGTACGTTTTATCTTGAGCTAGGGTTTGAACTTGTGGAAGATCATTTGCTGCAAGGATGGGCGATATTAAAGCATAGAGCTTTTTATCTTGGTTTGTTTCAGGGGCATATTAAGGAAAATTTACTGAATTTTCGCGGAGGGCATATCGGGGAGCTTCTTAAGGAGTTTGAGGTTAAAAGGGTTGCCATTGAAGAGTTAGAGGCTGATAACCCTGATGGAAGCGGAAGTTTTTTTATACGCGATTTGGATGGCAACCTGATTTATTTTGATACCACGATCGAAGAACTGGAAAGCTAGAGCTGGGGGATCAGTGGGGATTTGTTAGCGAGATATACAAACGTTTCAAGCACAAAAAAGAACCGTCCCCGATTGTTAGGCTCGGGTGACGAGGTAGTTGTCCAGGGCCTCTTTTGGTCCCCATTGAGGTAGCCGTTGAGTGGGTCCCTGGATTTTTAAGAGCGGGGGGTTGCGATCTTGTAGATCGTTGATTTTTTCCCATAGCATGGAGTCTCCCCAGTAGATGGGATGGGTTTCGTTGCGGCGGATTTCGTGGAAAATGTCCATGGGGCGATGGTATCCCCGGTCGATAGCTTGCAGGATGAGGCGATCCAGTTTACCCAGGGGCTGATGCTCTGTGGCTTGCTCTTCCAGCCAGCGTTGGATGGCAGAGGGCATAAAGGGCAGGGGTGCAACGGAGGTTTGAGCCAGCTCTCTTAAGGCTTGTGGGTCTTGCTGGGCAAAGGCGCGATCTACTTCCACTGCATATTGCATTTGCTGGGGGGTAACGGGGGTCTTGAGGTCGATCAGACTGCGGATTTGTTCTGGGCTGAGTTGACCCAGGCCGTCAAAGGGCTCTATGCCAGGAAAAGCATTAATGCAAATGAGCGAAAGCGAGGGCGGAGTGTTTTCCTTGAAGCAGGCGAGGATATGGGCAAGCATGGCTTGATCGAAAAGGCAGGCGTCAAACCAAAGGATGGTCTGGTCAAAGTCTTTTGAGCTAAGGATTTTGGCATACTGGGAGTGGAGCAT
>CAZMFK010000292.1:0-1872 GCA_964565545.1 uncultured Caldisericota bacterium
CTGGAGCCACCCTTGCCACCTGAGCCGGTGTATTTATTAATGACCACTCCACGATGAAATTTGGCGGTATTTTTTTCTTCGAAGCAATCTTTGAAATGAGGATCAAGAGCGGCGCTCACATCGCCCGATAAGACGTTGGACTTGCCAAAAACCTTGTTGACACTGACTTTTTCGCCAGAGAGTTGAATGAGATCTTCGACAAATTCTTCAATAGCATGCGTTTTAGCGCCGGTATTGCCTTCGGAGCCAATTTCTTCCTTGTCCAAAAGGATAACCATAGCACATAGATCAGGGCTTTCGCGCATATCTACCAGCGATCGGAGGGCAGCAAAGGAACAAATGCGATCGTCCTGGCCATATCCATGGATCATGCTTCGATCCAATCCCAGGTCCAGAGCTTCTCCACGAGGTACAATTTCGAGCTCCGCGCTCAAGAAATCCTCTTCAATGAGACCGTATTTATGGTTTAGGATCTGGAGCATATTTAATTTAACGGCATCTTTTTCTTCTTCGTTGAATTCGATCGGAAGGCTGCCAATCAAGACATCCAGGGCTTCGTTTTTAAAGACTTCGCCTACGGGCTTGCTTTTGTAATCACGAGCCAGATGAGGCAGAATGTCAGAAATCGCAAAAACCGGATCATAGGCACTTTCGCCAATAGAAACACTAAGCCGGGATCCATCCTTTCGAATGACTTCGCCATGAATAGCCAGAGGAATATTGAGCCATTGATAAGTTTTTATCCCGCCGTAATAATGGGTGTCAAAAAAAGCAAAGCCACTGTCTTCATAGAGGGGATTTTGTTTCAGATCCAGCCGGGGTGAATCCACGTGGGAGGTGACGATATTGATGCCCTGGCTGAGGGGTTTTCTGCCTCCAATAAAAGCCATAATGCCTTTGCCTTTGATGGAACGGTACACTTTGCGATCCTGCAGGGGCTGGTTTTCGAAAACAACCGCATCTTCAAGCTTGTGAAAGCCTTTGCTCTGCAAGATCTCTTCAGAATAGCATATAAAGGCACGCTCAGTTTTTCCCATGTTCAGGGATTTTTTGTAATCATCAGCAAAGCTCATGATAAGGTCGTGGTTTTGCTGATTCCATGCAAACTTTGGCTTATACTGCAATTGCTTGCGCAAGGTATCCAATTTGTTTTTTTCTTCTTCCATAAACTCACCTCTATATATTAGTTTTTTGTCATTATACCACGAATTAGGGTTGAATGGAGAAGTTCCAGAAAATCTCGCTTCCATTGCTTTTCATCAAAAGATGCCCGGTCTCATGGGTGATAAAGGTGGTAAGGCCTCTGTTATCCAAACGTTCTATGACTTTCCGGGAAGGATGACCAAAGAAATTGTTTTTCCCGCAGGATATAACGGCATACAGGGGTTGCACCATATCGAGGAAGGCTTCGCTGGAAGAGCTGCCACTGCCATGATGGGGCACTTTAAGTATGTGAGAGGAAATTTCCCCGCCATAGCTCTCTATCAGCTTTTGTTCGCCACTATGCTCTATATCTCCAGTGAACAAAACCGATATCTCTCCATATTTCAATTTAAAAACAATGGAACGATCGTTTTCTTCTACTTTGTCCAAATACCAGGAATCGCAAACCGGACCATACAGGGTGATATAGGAATGGGGATCCAGCACTATGGGCTGGTCTGCGCATACAGCACTGGTTCGCCTCGCTTTTCGCGTAAATTGCTGATATTGGGAATTAAACTCTTTTGCATCGGTTGACATGTAAGCGGGATAGATAAAAGTGTCCACCATCGGGATATGCTCAAAAACGGTTTTCAAGCCTCCGTAATGATCATCATGGAAATGACTGAGGATCAGATAATCAATTTGATTGATCCCTTTGGACCTGAG
>CAZMFK010000293.1:0-1870 GCA_964565545.1 uncultured Caldisericota bacterium
TGAATGCTCAACGACCAGCCTTTGTGCCTGAATTTCCTGAACATTATAAAATGCTGGAAATCGTGGATGCTGGATATGGAAGTGCAGAAGATTTTGAAGATTTGGATGCAAGCAACAAAATAGCCCTTATCTCCAGAGGACCTAGGGACAAAGGGATCTCTTTTATGGAGAAAAACTTAAACGCAAAAAAAGCAGGAGCATTGGGATGCATCATCTATAACTACGATCCATCACCCTTTTTAGGAACAATGGTTTCAGATGGCACTACAGAAAATCCCTATAGCATGGATTTTTTACCCACTTTTTTTATTAGCCTTGAAGGTGCTTCATGGATAAAAGAATTAATAGAAGTTAGTGGAAGCATTGAATTTCCAGAGAATCAGCGAACTGTCATAGCTGATTATACTTCTGCAGGTCCTTCGCCTGATGCTATCAACAATATATTTAAACCTGAGATAACTGCACCTGGCACTTCTTTATATTCCACTTTGCCTTCCAGCCTTAATAAAGAAGACTCCTTAGTAAAATGGGGAAGTCGTCAGGGTACCTCCATGGCAGCGCCAGTAGTGGCAGGAAGCATTGCAGTTCTGAAAGAAGCCAAGCCCTGGCTTGATCAGGAAAAAACCAGATCCTTGCTGATGAACACTGCAGATCTTCTCACCAATCCACTCAATGGCGAAGTTTTTTCTTTTTTTTATCAGGGAGCTGGTCAAATCAATGTAGCCAATGCACTTTCATCCCCAATTATTGCTTCTCCTCCTTCCATTATGCGCTCCTATGACCATTTGGAAGAAAATGTGATCATCGAAATTGAGAATTACTCTGAAGATCTTGTATATATTGATCTAAGGTCAGTCGTTTTTTCTGAAAATCAACATCATGAGCTGATTACAGTATCCATGGACAAGCCATATATCCAATTAAACCCTTTTGAAAAAGAAAATATCCACCTTTGGTTTCATGTCAGTGATGATGCAAGCTTGAAAAAACTCATTGAAGGAGTCATATGGCTTGATGTGCAGGCTCCTATGAATCAAAATGTTATTTCTCACAGTCTTCACGTTCCTTTTGTTTTATACCACGCCGAAAAATTGTTGGATATTGAAAAGCCTATATCCAACACACAGATTAGTTCATCGGAGTTTTCCATGAAAGATGAAAGTCAGCTTCAAATATCGTTTAATCTCAACAGCGGAACTCAATTTCGCACCATAGACAAAGAAGAAAAAAAGACCATCAGCGTTAGAAATTATGCAAGAATTTTTTCAATTTATCTAGAAGACGAAGAAGAAAACTATATCGATAGAATATATTATGCTGAATGGCTTCCAGTAGGATCATACGAGATCGATTGGACAGGCAAAAACCTGAAAAATCAATGGTTTCTTGAAAATGGTTCCTTTCAAATGGTTTTTTCGATTGACTGTTATACCACGATAATCGAAGATACGAGAAAAACAAGCTTAAAACTGATTCCAATAGCCAAAGAAAAAATAAGCATCAAAGATTCACCCCTTTCCAAAGAAATACCAGTGTTGATATCCTATCCTGGGATTATGGAGGAAAACCGTTCTTACCGTTTAAAAATACTTTGCCCTCAAGCTAAAGAATTAAATAGATTTGAAACAAATATCGTTTTTCCTAATTCCTGGGATAACCTTCTTCCGTCCTCCACCAAAGAAAACATTGATATTGCCTTTGAATGGAGCCAGACTGAAGCAAATGAAAAAATACTTCACATCACAGCTGAGCGTGGCAGTCTGGAATTAAGTCATGATAATTGGCATATAGCAGATATAACTTTCCATTTACGCTCCTCAAAAGAAAGCGAAGCACCAATTATATCCAGGGTTAATTTTTGGGATGCATT
>CAZMFK010000294.1:0-1868 GCA_964565545.1 uncultured Caldisericota bacterium
CTAGCCCGGATCTTGAAGCCGGATTTTCTTGTAGCCTCTGTTCTTTTTTCAAACATCCTCAGGCGGATCCGTTTTACTTACATAGAACAACCGGTTACCTGTCCTGCCTGATCTGCCTTTGTGAAACCTGGTGGACTTAATTGAGGACACCACTTTGCAGCATCTATTTAAAGGGTATTCGGCCCCTTCCCCCTTTATTTTAACTATTTTAACAACAACCCGTGAAAATCTGAACTTTTTTGAAAAATGACCCTTAATGTATGATCCTTATATGTATGGGATACCCTGCAAAAAACCCGAAAGTTCTTTACCATCGATCTTATTCTCTTGCGCTTAATCCAAAAAGAGAAAACTGTCCTAATTGCTTATCATAATCTAAATGGCAAAATTGGATTAATAAATTACAACATTCAAGCATCAAGATAAATCAATCACTAAGTTGCTAGTTGTGTTTGTTTGAGATATTATTTATTTGATAGATGATAGTTGATAAAAGTATACAATTAAGGAGTTTTGTCATGGTTTATTCTTTTTTGGGTAAATATGACCAAAAATATTTCCCAACTGCAAAAATGTTCGTTTCGGAGGTGCTAAAAAAAGCAATCCTTAAGGGGGAATTCAAAGCAGGGGATCCCTTGCCCCAAGATAAGATCGCTTCCGTGCTAGGAGTTAGTACTCTTCCAGTTCGGGAAGCTTTAATCTCTTTAAGCAATATCGGTTTAGTAGACAATTTCCCGAATAAAGGTGCGTTTGTTTCCTCCTTAAGAAAAGAGGAGATGGAAGAGATTTTTGATATAAGGATCATGCTTGAAACAGGTGCGATACGGAGATCCATACCTAATTTAAAAAAGGAAGATTTCAAATTTTTATATTCACTCCTTGAAAGAGCGGATTCCTCCAAAGACATGTTTGATAGAAGAGAAGGAGACATTCTTTTTCATGAGTTTCTTTTGAAACCCTCGAGAATGCCCAGGCTTCTTACATTAATAACCCAGATGCATGAAAACGTTGCCAGATATATGCTCCTTTATCTTTATTTCGTTACAGAAAAACCTGATCCTCTTGATGGTCATATTAATATTCTTGAAAAGTGCGAAAAAGGGGATATTGATGGGGCTGTAGAATCTTTGGCAAATCACATTACCCTTTCCAAGGAAGCATTGAAACGTCTTATGAGCGTGGATTATTCTTGTGAAATGGATTCACCTTCAAAAGAGATGATTTCGCCCCATGTGTAAAGGATTCTAAAACTGAAAAGGGAGGGAAAAGAGATGAAGAAAACAGTTTTGTTTTTGTTTGTGGTGTTGTTTGCATTTGCGTTTGTTTTCAATGGGCCTGTCGTTTCTTCTGCATTTGCTCTTGAAAAAGGGGTCATCAAGTTCGCCCATTCGCAGCAGGAAACTGATCTATTTGAGACACACTACAAAGCTCTTACAGGAGTTTTCGGAAATTTAGTTGAGCAGGGTACGCAGGGGCGTTTTACGGTTGAAAGTTACCCCAATGGCCAATTAGGTGATTTAAGGTCAATGCTGGAGCAATGCCAAAGAGGGATGATCCAGGTTACCGCCGCACAGTCCATAGGGCTTTTAGCATCGTATTACCCCGCGGCACAAGTTTTTGAAATCCCTTATGCGTTGAAAAATCCTGAAATAGTCAAGATGGTGTTTAACAGCAGTTTTGGAAAAGACATGGTAAAGGATATCGCCGAAAAGACAGGTTTAAGGATTCTCGCGCTTTTACCGTCAGGCATGAGGAGTTTTACCAACAATGTGAAAGAAATAAGAACTCCTGATGACATGAAGGGGCTCAAAATCAGAGTAATGCAAATACCAATACATCTCAAAATGGTTGAAGCCCTTGGTGCATCG
>CAZMFK010000295.1:0-1864 GCA_964565545.1 uncultured Caldisericota bacterium
TGACATGTTTTGATCGAGCATGGGCAGACTGGCTCGCAACAGAAAATCCATACGCCATTCAAGACAGAGAAATGCTGGCTGCCGACAATGGACAATACATGAACCTGATTTCTATCACTGGAAAAAGAATTTGAAATCAAAGTGCTTCATATTTCCATGCCATAACTGTTTTTATGGATGTGCATATTTTGGCTCATAGAAATTTCCAATGACAATTTTTGAATATGAGCAAATTTAGACCAAAAAAAACCTGTAAGGCTTCTTTTCCGTTCTTATTAGGAAAAACAACAAATTCTTCAACAATAGGTGAATCTTATGAAAATCAACTTCGCCATGATAGATAAAGAATTACGCCCCATGGGGAGGGTGTTCAAGCTGCTCAACATCAGCTTTTCAGAGCCAAAATTGCGTTTGTTTGGCAAATTGCGTTTTAAAAGGCGGATCAAAGACAAAACGCTTGGTTATCATGAGCGTTGGATCACGCGTGAAGACCAGACGCCACTGCGCCTGTGCATTTTTTCACCGCAAGAACCTATCCATAACGTTCCCGGTGTGCTCTGGCTGCACGGCGGCGGTTTTGCTCTGGGGTATCCTGAGGAGGCGGAAAAATACGCCACGCGGTTGATCAGTGCAAGCCCTTGTGTGGTGGTAGCCCCCGACTATCGGCGATCGGTTGAGGCGCCCTACCCGGCAGCGCTTGAAGACTGCTACACCGCCCTTGTGTGGATGAAGGATCACGCAACAGAATTGGGCATCAGGGCTGACCAACTGATGGCCGGCGGTGACAGCGCCGGCGGTGGATTGACGGCTGCCCTGACGCTGTATGCAAGGGATAAAGGTGAGGTGGCAATTGCCTTCCAGATGCCGCTCTATCCCATGCTGGATGATAGAATGGAAAATGAATCAGCAATGGATAACAATGCGCCCGTATGGGATTCCAAATCCAACCGCAGTGCCTGGAAAGTGTACCTGGGTGATCTGTTTGGTTCACCGGATGTTCCCGAATACGCCGCACCAGCCAGGGCAAAAGATTATCGGAACTTGCCCCCAGCGGTCACATTTGTGGGCGATCTTGAACCCTTCAGGGATGAGACAATTGAATATGTGGACAACTTGAGAAAAGCCGGGGTCCCAGTTCAATTTAAGGTTTTCAAAGGCTGTTATCACGCCTTTGACCAGTTTAACCCCAAAGCCAATGTCACTCGCGAAGCACTGACACTATTCGTAGAGACTTATCGGTATGCCGTGGATCATTATTTTGCTGAATAAAAACACCCGCTTTAGAGACCCTCTCTACGCCATAACGATCGAATTTTTTAGAAGTTTCAGGGCATGATAAAGATGTTAGAATTTTAACCATCAGATCAATCAAAGGATCACTTCGTATGCAATACAAAGTGAATACGGTTGAAGAATATATAGCAGCCCTACCGGAAGACAGGCGATCTGCGATAGAGAAATTCCGCAAAACCATCCTTTCCAACCTCCCGGAAGGCATTGAGGAACAAATCTCCTATGGCATGATCAGCTATGTGGTGCCCCTTTCACGATATCCGCAGGGGTATCGCGCCAAAAAGGGCGAACCTCTTCCCTTCCTTTCCTTAGCCTCTCAAAAGAACTATATTGCTCTCCATCATATGGGCTTGTATGGAAAGCCAACCCTGGAAGAGTGGTTTGTTAAAGAATACACTGATCGGGTGCCCACTAAACTGGATATGGGCAAAAGCTGCATCCGGTTCAAAAATCCGGATCACATCCCCTATGACCTGATCGCCGAACTCTGCCAGAAAATGACGGTGGATGACTATATCCGCCAGTATGAAAAAGCGTTATAAAACATAGAGGGAGATCAAAGTTTAAGTAA
>CAZMFK010000296.1:0-1847 GCA_964565545.1 uncultured Caldisericota bacterium
ATAGCATAAATGAAAAAAGAAAGTAAAGAACTAAAAATTGGCAAATGCACTATTGGCGGGAATCAAGCCATAGCCGTACAAAGCATGTTGACCTGTGATCCGCTTGATATCCATGAAGCCATTGCTCAGATTAAAGAGCTCGAAACTGCCGGGTGCGATATTGTCCGTGTGGCAGTTCCATCCATGGAAAGTGCCCAAAAAATAGCTTTTCTTAAAACTCATACTGCCCTGCCCCTGGTTGCAGATATTCATTTTAATGCTGATCTGGCAATCGAAGCTATCAGGCAGGGAGCGGACAAGATCAGATTGAATCCATCCAATATCAGGGAGGAGAGAAAAATCCAGGAGGTGGTCACATGTGCCCTGGATTATAAGATTCCTATCCGCGTTGGAGCCAATGAGGGTTCGTTAAAAAGCACGGAACGATCAAACAAGTCGGTAGTTGCTGCTTTATTTGAAGCAGTTTGCAGAGAAGTCAGCCTCCTTGAAAAATACAATTTCAATGATATCGTCTTGTCAGCCAAAGCTTCGGATATCCTCATCAACCAGGAAATCAACCGAAAACTTTCCTCTCATTTTGACTATCCTATTCATTTGGGGTTGACCGAAGCTGGCCTTCCCTGTCAGGGCATCGTTAAAACAACCATAGGGATCAGCCCCCTTTTACTCGAAGGTATTGGGAATACCCTGCGTTTTTCTCTGACGGGATCTCTTGTGGAAGAAGTTTATGCGGCCAGGGCTCTTCTTAGGTACCTTGGTCTGGAAGAAAGCGTGGAAGTCATTGCCTGTCCGACCTGTGGAAGATGCCGATGGGATGTAAGCAGTGCAGCTAAACGAGTAATGGATGCCGTCAGTCGCATCAAACTCAAAGCGTCAGTTGCAGTGATGGGTTGTGAAGTCAATGGCCCGGGAGAAGCGTCTCATGCTGATTTTGCCCTGGCAGGCAGTGGAAAACAGGTATTGCTATTCAAGCATGGCCAGCGGATGGCCTCAGGCAAAGAAGAGGAAATGCTCAAACTGCTCCTGGAATTATTGCATCATTGGCAAGCGGAGGATCCAGCCAGATAGCCCGTAGAAAAAGCTATCTGAAGGTTAAATCCTCCTGTAAGCCCGTCCATATCCATTATTTCACCTGCAAAGAAAAGCCCTTTGATTAAGCGCGATTCCATGGTGTTGGGGCGAATTTCTTTGACTGAAATGCCTCCAGCAGTAACCATAGCTTCTTGAAACGAAAAATCACCTGTCAGTTCAAAAGAAGACTGCTTGAGCCAGGATGCTGCTAATGTTTTTTCTTTTTTACTCCATTGATTGACAGGCAAACTTAGGCAAAAATCATAAGCAGCAGATAGCCACTGGCAAAAGCGCCTGGGAAATGAACATTCCTTTTCCAGCCAGTCCTGAATCTTTGTTCTTTCTTTTACTCTTGCCCAGGCATCACATAGTTGCTCAGCAGAAAAATGAGGAAGGAAGTCAATTACAATCCAAAGCTTATCATCAGCTTGAACCGGTAAAAAAGCGCTCAGGTTGATTACTGCGGGACCTGTGATGCCCAGATGGCTGAAGAGGACGCTTCCTGTTTGTTCTCCGTAAAGATATCCCGATGCATTCATGAGTTTCACCCTCACTTGAGGCAAGCTGATGCCTGATAGCTGGGCAAAAGGTTTTTGAAGCAGATTCAAGGAACAAAGGGAAGGCCTGGGAGTAACAAGACTATGACCCGCTTGTTGGGCCAATGAATAGCCATCGCCATTGGATCCTGTTTGAGGATAACTTTTTCCTCCGCAAGCCAGAATGACAGCTTTGGCATCCCATGTTTTCCCGCTGGCATCCATTAAGCCAGAAATTGT
>CAZMFK010000297.1:0-1845 GCA_964565545.1 uncultured Caldisericota bacterium
ATTGTATTTTTTAATAATGATTCTATAATGCAAGCGAGGTGATGAGCATGGGTGAAATTTACGAAAAACCGATGATAGAGTTTATAGCGCTCCAACCGGAAGAACGTCTGGCTGGATGCTTGAAATGCCCGGGAAAGGGAGCAGGCACCCCTGGAGGCAACCAATCCCTCGAGCCTGATGGGGCCACCAGTGCTGATTGTGCTGCAATTTCCCACAAATCCTGATTCACTTGGCTTGATTTCTTTCGGATCTTATCTTATCTAAGTTATCCTGTTCTTTTCTTTTTTTAATTTTTTTATTTAGGAGTATTAGCTATGACTTGGGGCGATTTGCTTTCCCAGTTATACCAAAAAGCCAATCAGCAAAGGATACCTTTGACCGGTAGCTTTGAGCTGACTCCCCGCTGTAATCTAAGCTGTGTGATGTGCTTTATCAATCAGGCAGTCAATGATCAAGCTTGCAAGGAAAAAGAGCTTAGCGCTCGGGAGTGGATAAGCCTGGCTCAGGAAGCCCGGGATGCAGGGATGCTCCGATTGCTACTAACTGGGGGAGAAGTCTTTGTGCGCAAAGACTTCAGGGAAATATATGAAGCAGTGAGCCAGATGGGCTTGATGGTACAGCTGTTTACCAATGGTACACTGATTACTCCTGAAATTGCTGCATGGTTGGGCAAGATGCCTCCCTCGCAAATAGGGGTGACTGTATATGGCGCTTCCCCGGAAAGCTATGCCCGGGTCTGTGGTAGCGCTGAAGCTTACCACCTGGCTTTTCGCGGAATAGACCTGCTGGTTGCCAATGGGATGAAACCCCAGGTGCGGATGACGCTTATCAGGAAAAATGTGGCTGATTTTGATCGGGTACTGGAATACGCGGATCAAAAAGGGTTGATATTTCTCAAAGGGCTGGATATCTCGCCCCGGCGGGATAAAACCACTATGAAGCCTGTCTTGGAGCGCTTGAGTCCGGAAGAGCTTTTGGAGTTTATTAAAACCAAATCGGTAAAAAAAGATGAAGAAGAATCATTGCCCAGGGAAGAGAAACTGACCCTGGATGAAAAAGTGAAAAAGCAGTATCCTTCGACCCAGAAGGCTGTGTATTGCGGAGCAGGGTATGATTCTTTCTGGCTCAATTGGAAGGGTCACATGACCTATTGCGGGGACATCGAAGAGCCCTATGTACTGCCTTTGGAAACAGGATTTAAACGAGCTTGGACAAAGTTACAGCATATCGTGGATAAAGTACCTTTTTGTGAAGAGTGCCGCAAATGCGAACTCCACAAGTACTGCGTATATTGCCCCGCTCGACTCAAGAACGAAACTGGATCCTATCAAAAATGCGCACCCTATTTTAAGCAGATTGCTCTGCTACTGAAAGAAGAGAAAGAAAAAAAACGCTCAAAAACCAAACATAAATGAATAGCACGGAAGTACTGCTGGACTGTCTGAGCTTTGCTGAGGATCCTGAGCGAAGGGGCAGGCTGGGGCAAGTGACAGAGGATGTTTGGTATGACGTGCTGGATAAGTGCGATTATCATCGCACCGGGCCCTATGTGTACCATCGCCTGAAAGCTTGGAATGTCCCTTTGCCCATTGAGGTGGATCATGCTTTGAAGCAGAAGTTTTTTAAAGCGGTCTATCGGAGCGAAAACCTGTACTTTTGCCTTGGAGCTATTCTGAGCGAGTTTGCTAAGCAGGGCATCCCGGTAGTGTTGCTCAAGGGAGCGTATCTAGCGGAAGCTGTCTATGCTGAACGAGCGCTAAGGCATATGAGCGACCTGGACCTTTTGGTGAAAAAAGAGGATTTGGATAGCTCTACCCAGGCTTTAATGAGCATAGGATACCAGCT
>CAZMFK010000298.1:0-1844 GCA_964565545.1 uncultured Caldisericota bacterium
TGGGCTGTAAGGTAGACTGGGATGGCCAAACCATGAAGGTGACGATCACGTATCCAGCATAGGCGATTGCTTGTTTTCAATTGAATTGATTCAATTATAATTAAGCTATGGATGCTTTGGAGCAAATTCTTCAGGATTGTTTAAGTGATTTTCAACAAGTTATGATGGCTTTTTTGTTTGGTTCAACTGTTAAGGGTTATCATACCAAGAGGTCGGATGTGGATATTGCTCTTTACTTGTGTCCATATCATAAGTCTGATATTGCTGTCATTTGGGATGCCCTTGAAAAAGAGATCAAAAAAGAGATTGATCTGATTGTACTTAATGAAGCATCAGCCACGATCGCTTGGGAAGCTTTAAAAGGGAAAAATATACTGCTCAGAGATCGTTCCCTTTATCTGAGCTTTTTACTGGATGTATCACGCGAAGCAGAGGATTACCGCATGCTTGCACAGGAAATCTATCAGAGAAAAGAGAAGAGAGCACAGAACCATGTTAAGTCCTGCTGATCGTTTTTTTATTATTAAAAGAATTGATTTTATCCAGGCAGAGCTTGTAGATTTAGAGGAATACAGTCATTTAAGCTTTAATGATTACAGCTCTGACAGGAAGCTCCAGCGCAATCTGGAAAGAATAGCTGAAAACATTGCAAATGCTATCATCGATTTGAGTAAAATTATTCTTTCCAATACTACGCAAGCTATTCCTGATACCTATCGTGACATCATCCTTAAGGCAGGAGAAATCGAGTCTTTGAATTCGGCTCATGCATCTCAAATTGCTGATATCGCAAGATTGCGCAATATTCTTGCCCATCAATATCTAGACATCAAATGGGATGCCTTGAAGTTTTTCATAGCTGAAGCTGATGAGATTATTCAACCATTTCTGAAAATTATCAAGAAACATTACCTAAGCGATTAAATTCTCTCAAAAAGAGAAAGAAAAGTTTTAAAGGGGGTTGTTTATGAAAAGAGTTTTTTTTCTTCTGTTGTGCTTATTCATTTTTAGCACGATAAGCATACCTTTGCCCGGCGGGAGAGTGAGTGTCTTTTCTGCACCAAATCGAACCTGGTCAGGCACCATTTATGACATTCGCACCGGTCAACCAATGCCTGGAGTGGAAGTCAAAGCAGGTGTAAAAGGTCGTGTGGATCCCTTTAAAAACTATCGAGCAGTTACGGATGCCCAGGGCAGGTTTAGCATTTCCTGGGATGAAGAAAGCTGGACCGTTTGGGGTGGAGACAATATTAATCATTATCTGAGAATCAACTCCTGGCAGGGGTTTCCGGATAATCACTCGTATTTCCCACTGACGCTTATTCGAAGGCAGCCTACTTTGGATAATACCATTTATCTTACTCCGAGGGGAGCTTTTATCAAAGGCAGGCTTTTAAGCTCTGAAACTGGCAACCCTCTTTCAAGCACTAATGTCCAATTGCTGGTGCCCGGTGCGGTAAAGGAAACCGTTAAAACAGATTTGCAGGGCTATTTTACTTTTAAACCAGTGATAGCTTATCATCGACCACCTTCCGAGATTTTCGAGGTTTTTCCCGAAAAGTTAAGTGATGAGCAGCCTCGTGATCCTGGAAAGCATCAGAGCTATTGCCTTAGTGTGAATGTGTATGAGTTTGAGAATATTGAACCCGAGCGAAAAGGTGATGAATGGGCTGAATCGCTTCCTTTGCAAAGCTCCTATACCGATGCTATTCATACTTATGTTACTTTGCGAGTGGCAAAAAAAGGAAATCCCCGTCCCACCAATCCAGTTAACTCCTCCATTCGTGATAAAGATGGCAAAATCACCATTGTACTCACCATTGGCAGTAAGAATGCTTATGTCA
>CAZMFK010000299.1:0-1826 GCA_964565545.1 uncultured Caldisericota bacterium
GCTCCAGTTATTTATTTTTTAGGAATGAAAACATCAACATAGGAGGAATAATCTTCTCCGGATGAATCAACAGATTGTTCTTCAGTCTCATCCAAGGGTTCTTCAGAAGGTGGAAGCAAAGGTCTTCTGCTAAGTTTGATTCGCTTTTGAGAAGGTTCAATTTCAACAATTTCAGCTTCAATTTCATCTCCGACAGAAAATACATCACGAACGCTATTAATTCGCTGATTACTTATTTGAGAGATATGGATGAAGGCACTGATGTCTCCTTCGAGTTCGACAATAGCTCCAAATTCAAGGTCTTTGATAATGCTGCCTTTAACAATTTGTCCAACATGGTACAATTCCTGGACATTTTCCCAGGGATCAGGAAAGGTTCTTTTATAACTGAGAGAAATTCGTTCCCGGTCGTCACTTAGGCCAATAACACGAATATTTATTTTTTGACTCTTTTTTAAAACTTCGGAGGGCTTTTTGTTGCCACTCCACGATATTTCTGAAATATGAATCAGGCCTTCTACATTATGCCCAATGTCTACAAAAGCTCCATAATCAACTACATTAGTTACAGTACCTTCTACTATTGATCCTATTTCAAGGGTGGATACCAGCTTTTCTTTGTTTTTCATATGAAGTTCTTCTTCAACAATTTTATGGGAAACGATAATTTTTTTTCTATCTTTATCAAATTCGATGATTTTAACTGGAAGTGATTTTCCAACATATTGATCCAGGTTTTCTGATCGCTTCTGACTAACTAGTGACCCGGGAAGGAATCCTTGAATCCCATTCAAATCTACAATTAAGCCACCTTTAACTTTTTCCAGCACTTTGGCTTCAATAGGTTTAAGCTCCCGGTAATCATCTTCCAATTCATTGATTTGAAGCTGATAAACTGCTTTTTTATTGGAAAGGAATACTCCGCCTTTGGATTTTTCATCTCGAACCACTTTAACTGATACTTCGTCGCCAACTTTATATTGTTGATCCAAAGGAAGATTTGGGTCATGGACCACTTCTTCAATTGGAATAAACACTTCGCTTTTTTTTCCAACATCAACTAAAAGACAGTCAGCATCAGCTTTTACTACTTTAACAGTAACAATATCGCCACGGCGATAAGCTTGTACAGGCCTGTCAGAACCAGACATGATGGCGGTTTCAAATTCGTCCATGTCTTGTTCATTGATTTTACCAACATAATCTTGCATTTTTCACCCCAAAAAAACTTTAAAAAATAGAACTCAGGCAAAAATTTTATCAAAAATTGACATCCCTGTAAAGTTAAACATGCTTAGTTCTTCCATCCTTCATCATGCAACAATCAAAAAAACCTGTTATCAATATTGATTTAAAAAGAAAATAACATAATCTTTTGTTGTAGTATTTTTTAAGGAGGTTGGCAGTATGTTTCGAAAAAAGGTTTCAGTATTATTGTTGATTTGCTCTGTTCTCCTGATCAATCTTTCTTTAGTTCAGTGTGCATGGCTGCCAAAATTTCCCGGTTTCAGCAAAAGCCCCCCTGTGAAAGAAGAACCCAAAAACCAACTTCAAATTCGGATCCCTATTGGAAGCGAAACTATTTATATCAATAGCGACGAAGTTACTTTGCCTTCCCCTGCAGCATACATTAATGACAGAGGAAGCGCTATGGTTTCTTTAAAGTTTATCTCAGATATCATTGCAGCAAAAACAACATGGATTGCTGAAACCAAAGAAATAATGATCGAAAAGGATAACAAAATTATTCTTCTACAAATCAATCGCCCTTTTGCTATGGTTAACGATGAAATTGTTGAATTAACAAATCCTCCGGAAATCAAAGA
>CAZMFK010000300.1:0-220 GCA_964565545.1 uncultured Caldisericota bacterium
AAGATCCTTCAGGTATCAACTGGGTACAAGTCAATGGCATGATGGCCAATTATGATCCCATCAACCATACTTTTGCTTCACCTCCGATAGCCATCAAAGATGGTGTCAACACCATCACTGTGACTGCTGAGGATAAAGTAGGCAACCGTAGCACCAAAGAGCTCCAGGTCACCAAAGCTACTCCTGTCGTGATCAAACTCAAGATTGGTTCCAGCTATGC
>CAZMFK010000300.1:230-1824 GCA_964565545.1 uncultured Caldisericota bacterium
TCAGTCTCGATGTAGCACCCTTTATTCAAAGCGGACGTACCCTGGTACCGCTCCGTTTTGTGACCGAAGCTTTTGGTTCCAAAGTTGACTGGAAACCTGATCCCTCCGGAACTGGCGAAGGCGGAATTGATATTTCCCTTACCAAGTCCGATGGCACCAAGATATTGGTCAAGATGCACACCCTGGTCAAGACCGTTATCATTGAACGTACTCCTCCGGGAGCTTTCCAGCCTGAAGTCATACGCTATGAAATGGAAGTTGCGCCCTTTATCGTTCGCCCTGCAGGTCGTACGGTAGTGCCTATCCGCTTCATTTCCGAGGCCTTTGATGCCAAAGTGGATTGGAATGCCACCAGCCAGGAGATCACCATCACCTTTGTTCCCTAAGCCCTAAAAAGCTTAAAATAAAAAAAAAGGGGGGCCCACCGCCCCCCTTTTTTTTATGAGACAAGGGGACGGGGGTTTTGTCTCATTGACATGTAGGAAAACATCCGTTTTTTCGTTCTGAATTGAGCTGGAATTATAAGACAAGGTTCATGATATGTTCCTTTAAAATAGAATATGTACTGTAAGGCAGGCGAAAAAACTCGCGAGTATTTTTGACTGGAGGTAAAATTACTCTTGGGGGTCGTGGTATTGACGCAAACTTAGGACTAAAAGACAATGAAGAGAATGTTAATAATAATCATGTGACAAAAGTTTCCAAGTTTGATGGGGTGATGGTCTTAACTTTGCTTGAATAGTGCTCTTCAAATAAGGCATGGCTTTTTTGCCTGCTTTTTGAATTCCACTTAAACTCGTACGCATAAAACATCCCGTCTCGTTCTTCCACATAGTCAATCTCTTTTTGTGAATGCGTCCGCCAGAAATAGATTTGAGGGGCGATGCATTGGGATTGCAAAAACTTCATCCGCTCCATCATGCAGAAATTTTCCCACAAAGCACCTGCATCATCACGAAGCTCCATGGGATTAAAGTTGTTGATGAGGGCGTTTCGAATGCCTAAATCATAAAAATAACATTTTTCTTTGGTGTTGATCTCAATTCGTAGATTCCTGCTCAAGGGCTTGAGTCGGTATATGACAAATGCTTTTTCTAAGAGCTCCAAATAGCGTTGAACTGTTTTGACATGAGTAGATAAATGATTGGATAGCTCATGAAAAGAAACCTCGCTACCAATTTGTAAAGCCAATGCCTGTAAAAGTCTGAGTAGGACTTCTGGTCTTTTGAGATTTTCAAATTCAAAAATATCCTTAAACAAATATTTGGAGGTTAGATTATGCAACAAGGTGATGCGGTCTTTTTCGCTTTGATGGATCATCTCGGGATACTGTCCAAAACGCATAAACGTATGTATAGCCTGCTTTAAATCAAGTGGAGAGTATAGTTGTTTCAATTCTGTATAGGAAAACGGATATAGCATAAACTCTAAAACTCGTCCTGTAAGGGGCTCCTGGAGCTGTGAGGATAGCGAAAAACTACTCGAACCTGTGGCAATGATTTGCATTTCAGGATAGGTATCGTGCAACATTTTTAGGATCCACCCCATCTGCTGCACATGATGAGCTTCATCAAAAACCAGGATACGATGGCCA
>CAZMFK010000301.1:0-1820 GCA_964565545.1 uncultured Caldisericota bacterium
CAAGTAGCGGAGTGGTCTTGGTGTAAATAACGTTAAAGCCTTGGAGTGGCACGAGCTACCTCCGAAAAACCATTGTTTGACCCTTAGTTTACAAACAACAGTAATAAAGTCAAGGAAAAGCAAGCACTATTTTTAAACCAGCGGAAAGGGTGGAGGGAGCGTTCTTTGGTATGGGTTTGCGGGGTTGCCTCAGCGGTTAGAGTACTGGTCTGTGGAACCAGATGTCGGGGGTTCAAGTCCCCTCCCCACTCGGATCTTTTTAAAGCTTCATTTAGTAAGGGTTTGAGTGCTTTTATGCAGGAAATCTTGTTACCCTCCCTGCTTATTTACCAAAACGTATGATGCCGCTCAATGCCTGCCTCCAGGAGTCCCACTTGAGAACTGCAGGATAAGAGGAGTTAGGGGGTAGGAAAAGGGATAGGATAGATATCATATACCGTTTTTTGTTTTGAATTCTCAATTATGACATAGATTTTCCATTGGCTTTTCCAGGTAATTTCTGGTATTGTTAGCGCAAAGGATAACTCAATGGTATCACCAGTCGTAATTTCTGATTTGCTAACTAAATGAGATATTTGGTAGCCCGAACCGGTAAATGGTTCAGAATCATCTACCAATTTAAGAGCTTTAACCATTACATTTTTATGATTTTGATCTGGAGTCATACAGCTTGGTATTTCATCAAGCACCAAAAAGGCTAATAAAAAGGTATTTTCAAGAAACGATAGGGGAAGATTTTTTAATGCTTCGAGCTGAAGATAAAAAATATCTTCGTTTTGGTAATAGTTTGCTAATGTACTCGTGGCTTGTGGGTTGTAAGTCCTTTTATTAACATACTCAATGAGTTTTTTTTTCGTTTCTTGAACTCTGTTTTCTTTTCCTGGTGCAATGCCAGAAATAGCAATCCATCGGTGATTTAAATATATTTCTGGAACACTTCTGCGATCTTCTAGCTTATGCAGGGCTCTTATCCTCGAATCAGAAATATCTATCGAAAGACACCGACTTATTAGATCAGGATCAGTGAGATAGGTTATATGATGTATCAATGGGTTTTCTTTAGCCGCCTGACAGGCTGCCTCTTCTATCCAAAGGCGATTATAAGCAAAATCTGCATTAACAACTTCATAAAGATGCGCAGCAATAGGTAATGTGTGATTATTTAAGTTTGCTTTTGCTGGGAATAGAAATAAAACAAACCCAAAAGCAATACAAATTAATAGATGATTGCGTTTAATAACAGTTTTCATGGTTTAATCAGATGGATCTGAATAGTAATAGCCTCTTTTCGGACATCTGTGATAAGGACTATCAGAATCTCGTGAATAATCTCGTATGACAGATGGAAGACCACCTTGTGCCAATACATCATCCCATTTCATCATTGCTGCAACACGTCTTAACTCTGGTTGCCCACCAATATAAAGTAATGTTTTACCTTTTATCCAATTGCATCCATATGCATTTGCACAGTATGCAGCATATATAGCTTGTTTAGCATATTGTATTGCAAGTAAGTTTAATCGTTTATCTTCATTCTCCACTCCAACACATTCAGATAAACACTTATAATAATGATAATCCAATTGAGTTTCCCAACAGTTTCTAAAAGGACCTTTTTTATCAGGCAAAGGCCTATCCTCCGGATGATTTTCAAATGAACCAAGATTATATTGATTGCTGCAACATTGGATACATGCTATTAGATTGGAATCAGCATTAGCAGTTATAAAATATCTAGTTATAAAAGACGATATCTCCACGCTCCCCCAGTTGTCGCCATTGGTGGATCCCCCAATCTGAGGAGGGCGACGGGGAGG
>CAZMFK010000302.1:0-1817 GCA_964565545.1 uncultured Caldisericota bacterium
CTGTTCCGCCTTTTCCAGAAGCAACTGCAATTTTCATGCCCAATGGCTTTCTACGTCTGCTTGTTCAAGAGGAGTCAGAGATCCATTGTTAAATTGGTCGATAGCTTCTTGAACTGTTGCAGTATCAGTGGCATATATCTTTATGCCTGCTGCCTGAAGGAGATAAAAAGCTTTTGGGCCACAATGGCCAGTAATGAGGTGCTTTACCTCAGCTTCCATTAAATTGCGAGCAGATTGAACCCCCGCGCCCTGAACCGCATTCAGGTTTTTGTCATTGCTGATAGCTTGGTGAGTTTTAGTGTCAGTGTCATAGATGATAAAATAAGGAGAACGACCAAAACGCTTTTCAAATGTTGAGTCCAAAGTGTTTCCAATGCTGGTTATTGCTATTTTCATTTTTTGCCATCCTTTCATTTATGAGCATATGCTCACTTATTAGCTTATGAGCAAATGCTCATAAGTCAATAGGGTTATATAAAAAATCTCAAATGAAAATTTAGTTATTGACATATGCCCATTATTTATTATCCTATAGTTATGGTCATATGCCCATTATAAAAAAGGAGGTAAAAATTATGCCTGGAAGAGATGGAAGTGGACCTTTAGGTCAGGGTCCTCGAACAGGTGGAGGGTTTGGATTATGTTCTCCGCAGGGCTCTCGCCCTTACTATGGCGAAGGAGGAAGAAGATTTTGGGGTAGAGGGTTTGGTTATTTCTGCCGGAGAAACTGGGGTAGATTTTTTGGCTCAACCCCTATAACGCCAAAGTCAAAAGCCTTACTAGAAGAAGAGCGAAGCTATCTGGCTCAACAACTGGAAGCTGTGAGTAAAGAGCTTAAAGAGCTTGAATCTGAAAAAAGTAAGGAGTAATATATTCCAATATTTTGCTAATGGCGAAAGGATAAATCATGCCCCGACCTTTTAAATGGCGTACCGTTTGTAATCTGCCCATAATACGAACTTTTGGTCCTCTGGAAGCTTCGAAAACGCAAGATCCTCTGATAATGAGTGTAGAAGAATATGAATGCATACGTTTAATTGATCTGGAGGCTTTGACCCAGGAGGAGTGCGCTCAGCGGATGAAAGTAGCTCGTACTACAGTTCAGCGGATATATAACCAAGCCAGAAATAAGTTGGCTAAAGCCCTTGTCTTGGCCAGGGATCTAGTCATCGAAGGGGGATCTTATCAACTCTGCGATGGCAAGGAATTGTTATCACAATGTGGTCATTGCCATCGCAGAGGTCATAAGAATCTTTAATCCTTGCTATTCTCTTTGCAAGCACATCTTTAGGTTTAACGACTTAGTCCTTGATCTCCTAAAAACATTTCAAATCGCTGGGAAGCAAAATGAGTCAGAGGATGGCCTTCAAACAGAATCCCGTCAGGCACAAGAGCTAATCGGGCAAAGCCATCATCAAAGGCAAAACCCTGTGTATAAAGCACTGAATTGTTTCCAGCAGGCCAAAAAACTGGACGGTCTAACGAAGCATTTAAACCCATAAAACCAGGAATATTCTTCTGAATTTCCTTCCATATGTCTGAGGAATTTTGATAAGAAGTATAGTTTTTCAAAAGTAGCATCATTTCGTGGATGGTTTTCCAGTTCTCTTTGCCATTAGAAGGCAATAATGCCTGGCAAATCGGCTGGATGCGACGATCGGTATTGATATAGGTGCCCTGGGTTTCTGCGAATGAAGCCATAGGGAGGAAAACGTCTGCCATTTTTGCAGTATTGCTAAGATGAGTATCCATCACAACCAGAAAATCCATTTTTTGAAGACGGGGATCAGGATAATTTTCTCCAATCACCATCATGG
>CAZMFK010000303.1:0-814 GCA_964565545.1 uncultured Caldisericota bacterium
CATCGCCCGGGTAAGCCCGGAGGGTAAAGGGCTTGTCGGGAGCAGGAGGGGGCGGTGGCGGTGGAGGAGGAGTATCCCCTGGACCTTGCTCTACGGGAGGGGGAGGACCATTTTTAGGGATGAAAGCCTGAGTTTTAGCGAGCATATGAGTCCATTCTTTTGCCCACATGCGAAATTCGTACGATTTTGTGTCATCAGGGCAGGCAAATTCAAGCGTTCCGCTGGTCCTGCTCTGCAAATATTGATAAGTAATAAAGCTCTTCTCTGCAGCTCCACCATGAAACAAGCCAATCCAGTCATTGCTATAGCCTGGTGCTCCAGAGTATTGCACAGTAAGTTTTCGTTTACCCTGAGCATCGGGACTGGATACTGTCACCTTCATGGAGACAGGTCCCCACTGGACAACAAAAGGCGCACTGGTCGTGAGGTGCTTGGTGTACTCCCTTCCCCACATGCGAAACTCATACGATCCAGGAGCTTCAGGCGCATTAAATTCCAGCGTTCCGCTGGTCTTGCCCTGCAGATATTGGTAAGATAGCCAATCTTTCTCTTTTGCTCCTACTTTAAAAAGCCCTATCCAATCGTTGCTGTATCCTGGAGCATGTTCAAAAGAAACTGATACTTTTTTTCCAGGCCCGATATTCATTTTTTGAATCCCTGGCTGGAGCTTGGCAGGAGGATAGACGATGGACACCTGGTTGCTGACTGCAATTTGCCGTGTCCACTCTTTTTCCCACATGCGAAACTCATATTTGCCTACTTCTTCGGGAGCATTAAAAGTAAGCGTACCACTTTTCTTTCCCTGTAAATATTG
>CAZMFK010000303.1:824-1812 GCA_964565545.1 uncultured Caldisericota bacterium
TAAACGTTCGCGCATCAGCGCCTGCTTTAAAAATACCTACCCAGTCGTTACCGTTGCCAGGTGCACCAGAAAAACTTACAGTAATTTTCTTGCCAGGCCCAAAATATATCGAATCAGGAGATGCTTTCAAGCTTTGAGCTTGAACAGGAACATTAAAAAACAAAGAAAAAAACCATGAGAATACAAACAGCCAAATAAAGATATTTTTCATGCCTTTTCGTTTCATGCCAACCTCCTTGTTAGCCCAACTAAGCACTATCGTCTAAGCATGATTATGCATAATCGCATAAAAAAGCAAGAAATAAAGGACCTTAAAAATGAACATTATTCCCCCAGTTTTAAAAGCAAAACCCTAAGGGATGAACCTACCTCCATAAATCAACCCCATCGGCTTGCCCCCTTCAGCATGGTGTTCAAAATAAAGGTAGTGAACACCAGCTGCAGGAGCCGTAAAAGTAAAATTCATGGATCCTGGCTTACCTTCATATAATGGATTCAATCTCTGGCTACCATCATCCTGGTACACCGGCGGTTGGTTAAAGACTTTTATGCCACCTCCCCAGCAATAGCCGTTAATTTCAATTTGCCTGGGGCCATCGGTGCAAAATTTAAGGCGATATACCGATCTTTCATTAGCTGGTGGATTCCTCCAGTTGCCTGACCGATTTTGATAGACTACACAAGCTCCACGCTCCATTAGGGCGAACAATGACTCCCGCTCATTTGGGGCAGAATTAAGCAAAACCTCTATTGTATCCTCAAAGGGCACCACCCTCATTGCTCTTAACGGAGGATCATGTTTTTCTGTAAAACCATTGACTTCCTGCCTTCCCGTGCCATCGGTACGGATTTTATATAACTTATCGATATCTCCCGTAACTTGATAATAGATCCAATCTCCTAGAATATTAAAAGGACCCATATTATCATCATTCAACTTCGTTCTCCCGGTTCCATCAGAACGGATTTTGTATAGTTTGTAACCATC
>CAZMFK010000304.1:0-1798 GCA_964565545.1 uncultured Caldisericota bacterium
GTCCATAGAGTCTGACCATCGGTTATCCAACATGCTCCTCTATATATCCCAAAAGCATCAATAAATCCAGCAAGCTCTATGCCTAATCCCGGATAAACTTCCTGCACCGTAAACTTTTCCTTATCAGGATCAAGACTAAAGTAATGTATGGACTCAATGGTTTGCGGAGGGTTATAGTTTTCACTGGGAACAAAGGAGACAAAAAATGGATTGTGTCAGGATCATCTGGTGGAGGAATGATAAAACCCCAATGAATCAGGTCTTCATTTAGGCGGGGTGAATCTTGAATTTCACGCAAATCCACTACTTTTTCGATTTCATTTTCCTGGATCAGATATTGAGGGATGTTTTCGGGGATGTAGATGCAGGAAGAAAAAACACAACTGAATCAAAATACAAACACCATAACTCCCTTTCCCACCCCATTTCTCCTTGATTCCATTATACCCTCATTGAGAACATCGGGTACCAGGAATTAGGGGGCTGGAACATTTTTTACTTTATACTGGATGTTATAGGTCAGAAAGTGCAAGCCACGATCTGAGAGGGAGGTGTAGTAGCAAAAACCTTAAGCTTCAGTATAATATTTTCATGAATAATAGCGAATTTAAGCGTGTTTTGGAACACATAAATAAGGAGCCAGGCAATGAGCAATGAAATCATTTTTCTTGTAGAGGAATCCCTGGATGGAGGATTTGAGGCGAGAGCGTTAGGATACTCTATTTTCACTCAAGGTGAAACCCTGGAAGAACTAAAAGAAATGTTGATGGATGCTGTTGACTGCCATTTCGAGGACTAAAATTCGGTTTACCTGGCAATATATGGGTGAAGCCATCGTTTTACGCAATATCGGTTACCATGATCCTATTTGAAAAATCCTTGATTATACCTTGGCTTAGGTATAATGTAGCTATGGATACTTTTTGTGCGAAAAAAAGAAATGAGCAAATAGTGTCAATATGTTTAAAACATGTTCCTTCTATTCTTGCTATATATCTTTATGGCTCCACCGATGGACCTTTCGAAAAAGCAGACAGCGATTTGGATATCGCCCTCCTGTTGCCTTGGAATGAGGATTTGGATTTTGATGTAAGAGATTTGTTGACAATCGACCTCGCTGAGACCTTTTCCAAAAAAATTGACTTGGTTTCTCTCCGAAAAGCAGGTATCATTCTGCAAAAAGAAGCCATTATGAAGGGCAAACGCTTATATGCAAACTCATCTCGGGAAGCTGACCGTTATGAAGTGATGATTATGAAATCATATCAGATCCTTTCCGATGAGCGCAAAGATATTATCAGCGAAGCCATGCAAAGCGGGAGATTTTATCATGCATGAGATAATAATTGAAAAAAAAGCACGCTTGGAGCGCTGTATCAAGCAAGTCAAAGCCTATTTTTCTCAAACTTCAAACTTATCCTTCGAAGAAGATTTTTTAAAACAGGATGCTATAGCGATCAACCTTCAAAGGGCTTGTGAATTGGCGATTGATATTGCCAATATTGCCATCAAAGAAAAAAGACTGGGCTTGCCATCTTCCAGCAGGGACAGTTTCGTCTTGCTTTTTGAAGCAGGCTTGATCGACAAAGCTTCCGCAGATAAACTATGCAAAATGGTGGGTTTTCGAAACATATTAGTTCATGCCTATCAGGATTTGGACTTAAAACTCATGAAAAAGCTTATAGAAGAAAATCTCCTTGAAGATCTGGTAGTCTTTAGTGCTGAGATGATGAGGAAAATTTAAGCAAGAGTTCTTTCTTTAGTGCCTCTCGGAATAATTACATTTAACTGATTCTTG
>CAZMFK010000305.1:0-1769 GCA_964565545.1 uncultured Caldisericota bacterium
TTTGTTTTTCAATCAAAATCATGCGGAAACCTTAACTTCGCTGGCAGAAAAAAACCAACATGAGCTATATCGTAATGCCATACAACGAATCAATCAGCACTTTAATCAGGTTCAACTACAGGATTGCCCCCCTCTGGAAAGCTTAAGGGATAGTGCCTTGTTTTGCAGGTATTTTCATCCTGATCCAGATTTTATTGATCACATTCTTCAAAAGACTTTATTTTACAACAAAAATTACTGGAGGAAGCTTCATGATAAAAATGATATTCTGGTTCAGGAAGAAGCTTTAAGTTTTATCCAAATCTTTGATCTTCTTAAAGAAAATATATTAAATCATAGTCAATACAGTATCTTTTTTTCCACTACACTGAAATATATTGCTATGATGGAAAAAGAATCCTGTTTTTACTGGACGCAACTGTACCCTTATGGTCAGGGCAATAATCATGTTACCCGTGCTGCTTGCATATTGGGCATTATTGCATTGATTTACCCTCAAGATGATATTTTGAGGCAGGAATGGTTGGATTTTTCCCTAATCGTATTGAATTATTATTTTCATTTCCAAATTAGTATCGATGGCGTTTTGAATGAGGGTACTCATTACTATGCCTACCTGATGGAAACTCTTTCATATTTTGCTTATTACTTGAAAAATGCTTCTGGCAAAAACTTGTTTTATGACTTTGCATTTTCTATTAGATTAAGAAACCTGGTGCAATGGAGTCATCAGATTGAAACACCAGAAGGATATTTGCCTTGTATTGATGATTCCTGGCCAACTGGAGTTACTTTTCCAAAAAAGTTTCTGCAGGATTTTTTTTGCCCTCAAGAAAAAGGATACCACTGGCACCACAATACTCAGCCATGGAATTTATTTAAGGGATCATATTTTCCTCTTTTTTTAGTAAATATCGACCATATTTTAGAAAATAGTTACGAAGAAGAAAGCTTATTGCCGGAACATCAGGAATTTTTATCCGACAGTCAGGTGGTTTTACGTCAAAACAATATACATGATTCGCAGTATCTTTTTCTTGCTGGTAAAAATATGTTCTCCCTGCATGAACATGACAGCTCAGGAAGCTTTCAGTACTATTACAATCAAAAACCTGTTATTACTCTCAATGGATACGGTCCTGAGGGGTGGACATCCAAGCACCGTTCCTATTACGTTAGCGGTGCTGCCCATAATGTAATGACCATCAACGGCGCTGGTCCAAAAGGCTTCTATAATGGAGGAATAGGCCCTATAGATCAATCCGAACTAAAAAGCTTTATATGCGCTAATAAAACAGCATATGCGCATCTCACTATTTTTTGGGATGTTCATCACCCGGATGTCTTCCATCAGCGACATATTATATTGATGCCTGCGAATGAAAAAATGAATACCTGCATGATACTATTTGACCAAATTCGATCCTCATCTGCAAAGCATTTTCAAGTTAATCTGCATCCTTTTGGATCTTTTATAGATCATCAAATGCAAAACACTTATTTTCTTCCTGCAGAACCAGTTTCAGACCATATTATAAAAATTCAACAAATTTCCAACTGGCAAAAGAGAATAAAAAAAGGATATCACTCTACTTACTGGGGTCATGAAACTCCAACCGAATATCTGCAATATTTCTGTGAGAACAAACAGGAACTTTTTGGTGCAATCATCCAATCAATCCCCAAATTTTCCGAACCTATCTTACGCACTACCATTGAACCTATTCCTTCAGGAGAAATAGTCGTCATATCTTCGGATCAAGATAATT
>CAZMFK010000306.1:0-1764 GCA_964565545.1 uncultured Caldisericota bacterium
AATCCTATCAACCATACTGAGAATCTTAGAGAATGCGCACATTATAAATTAGAACCCTATGTCATGACAGCTGATGTATATTCTGGCTATCCCAACAAAGGAAGGGGAGGTTGGTCCTGGTATACTGGATCTGCAGGGTGGATCTATCGAGCTGGGCTTGAATATATTTTGGGTTTTCAGAAAAATGGAGATTCAATCATCATGGATCCCTGTATACCCAAAGAATGGAAAGAATATGTTATTAATTATCAGTATCGTTCTTCCAGCTATCGCATATTAGTAAAAAATCCTGAGGGTATTAACAAAGGATCAATTTCCATAAGTATTGATGGCTCTAACCAAGAGGGCAATCGAATACCTTTAGTAAATGATGGCAATCATCATTGTGTTGTTGTTACCATGAGCGCATTCTCTACCCATAAATAATACATAAAGAAATCAGTATATTTTTTGTATTGGAACTTTATGTGTTAAAATATCGAAGTTAAAAATTTCAATTAGAAAGAAATCATATGAACAAATATAAAGGATTGACATGCTTGCTAGCGGGTATACTAATGATGATGTGCTTGGGGACAGTATATTCCTGGAGCGTGTTTCGTTCTGCGATTGAAATTGAATTTCAGCTCAATGCTTTGCAAAGTGGCTTGCCCTATATGGTTTCTTTGGTTTTTTATGCTATTTTCATGGTTTTAACTGGTAAGCATCGAGCCATCCTGAGCTTAAAATCATGGATTATTGTGGGGGGTTTGTTTATTGGATTGGGTTGGATTTTTTCAAGCTTATCCTCCAATGTTTACCTGCTTACGCTTTACTATGGAGTAATTGTAGGATCGGGTGTTGGCATGGCTTATGGGATCCCTATGGTATTAATTGCTGAGTGGTACCCCAAAAAGAAGGGCCTGATGGTTGGCTTGGTCTTGGCAGGCTTTGGTCTTTCTCCTCTGATCAGCGCTCCTCTGGCACGATATTTAATTGTAAATTACGGCTTGATGGCCACTTTTTTATACCTTGGCTTGTTTTTTGTGATTATTATACCTTTGTTGGGCCTGTCAATGTCACTGCCCTATCATTCCAAGCAAAAAACTGATCAAAAAGTTACGGATTTGCCTGGTCCTCAGATATCAACACCAGAAATGACAAAGCTTCCCAGTTTCAAAAAGCTTTATCTGAGTTATTGGATTGGCACCAGTATTGGGCTGATGATCATTGGATTGAGCTATCAGGTGGGCGTGGACTATATTCAGGCTTCTCCCGAGCGCATTGCATGGCTGATGTCGGTTTTTGCTATATGTAATGGTCTGGGAAGGCCATTTTTTGGATGGCTTACCGACCGGTATTCCCCCATATTTAGCATGAGGCTTTCATTTATCAGTATACTAATTTTTGCCTTGTTGATGATATGGTTTAAAGATGGTAGCGTTATCATCTATTCGCTTAGTTTTTGTGTTTTTTGGTTTAATTTGGGTGGTTGGTTGGCCTTGGCTCCAGCGACTACCCTTCGTTTATATGGTACAATCAACTTCAGTCAAAATTATGGATTGATTTTTACTGCTTACGGGGCTGGGGCTCTCTTTGGTGTAATGATTTCGGGAGCATTAAAAGACTTGCTTGGAAGTTATATAGCTATTTTTTGGCTGATAATTGCAATGGCAGTCCTCGGATTGCTCACTTCTCATCAGCTTGAAGAGAAACAATAATTTTTAAATAAGTTGTCAACAACCCCGTCCTCTATGAAAAGCCTCCTGTCAAGTATGTAGGTAT
>CAZMFK010000307.1:0-1760 GCA_964565545.1 uncultured Caldisericota bacterium
TCAGGACGATATCGCCATTTCCCATTGTTGGACATCTGCCAACTTCCACCTGGTTGTCCCCGGGGATAGCCTAACCGGACTAGGAAAATTCTTTTCTTTGCACCAACGCCAGATGCTGCATCTATGTACTCCAAATCGTTTTGCCAAATCTAAATCCCTAAGATAGGCACGCTCAGACTCAGCTATCATAGTCATTGACTTTACCCTCCTTCAGAAAGATAAAGCCAGGCAACCTTTCTATCTTCAGATCGCCCGACTTTCGAGGTTTATTACCTTCCAGACCAGATTATTGGTTTATTTTATGGATACCTGTTAAAAGGGGAAAAGGAAGATTTGCTGAATAGACTCTAGATCCTCAAATTCCCCTGCCTTTAAAGCTTTTTACAGGATCCCACGTGAAAGACTGGGTTTTTTCAAAAACTTGGACATCGTCTACCCAGACGCCACATTTAGTTGCCTTCATTTTATATTTGCCCTCTTCTGCCTCGACAGTTACTTCTGAGGGGTAGTAGACGAAATCATAGTTATTGTCATTTTCTTGATAATCTATATGTTTGAAAACCTTGTTCAACTTGTCCTCTAAATTTGCTATTACTTTTTCAGGCACAGCAAAGGAGTTATTTGACAACCAATGGTAATTGGGTTCCGATCTAAGAAATTTGTAATCCCCATTTCTGTAAACCACTACCTTGAAATCATGGAAATTATTATGATCGAAACAAACTTTTACAAAAACTGATAGATCTGGGTGTTTATTCGATAGATCGATAAAATCATCTTCAAAAAGTGGAGAACCTTGATAACTCACATAATGCCCCAACTCATCGGAATATCCTCTTTCAGAACAGTCTATCCTTCCCCTCGGTTCCCAGCCTTGTATTGCTTCAGCGAAAAATTCTCTCGGTTCACCCCAAAGAACAATTTTGTCCCAATTTGCCATTTATATACCTCCCTCAAAACGACTTATTGTTGCTGCAAAATAAGAGCAAAAACAAGAAACCGCCGAGACAGCCCCATAAACTTTCACAAGCCGAAAAACCAGAATGCATCATAACCACCCCCCTCCTAGTCAAAACTCGGTTTCGAAGCAACCGCTCTGGTTTCGGCAATCTTGAACTTCTTATTAGCATCCCTGTCCATCCAACCATCACTTTTTGAACCAACCCGCTTTCGACATTCTTTCTGCAATAGATGCAACCTTGCTATCACCACCTTTGCCCGACCTTATTTAAGAAATACAAAACAAACAGGCGATCATCATACCGAGGACTTAAAGCAAAAGCCGCTAACCAATCCTGGGGTTGTTGGATGTATTTTGCACCCCTTCAAACACCAATAGAAAAGGGGCACCCGAAGGCGCCCCTTATTCTCGTTTGAATCGCTCCTGATCCAGCAAACCTATTATAAGTACCTTTTTCAAAATAACGTGCAAGAACCGTCCCGGCGAATTATCGTGCGCGTGCGCATGCGTGAGCAAAAAGAAAGAAAGAAAAGAAAGTAGCAAAGAAAAGAAAGAAAGAAAAAAGAAACACTTACCTATAACATTCATTTACTTAAATAAAATAACCAACAACTGAAAGTGATTTAAGAACTTGTTAGTTAGTACTAGTAATTTAAAAAGAACTTACAAATACCTAAGTAACAGATCTAAAGCAATTACTGCTATATATAAATTACTTACTGCTGTTAGTGAATTTAAAAAACAAAAAACCAAAACTCTTTCAATAACAATTACAAGAGTTTTGGCTTTTGACTTACTA
>CAZMFK010000308.1:0-1759 GCA_964565545.1 uncultured Caldisericota bacterium
AAACTTAACTTTTTATAATGAAAAAAACCTAAAAGTCAATGAATTATTCTACAACAGAATAATTTTATTCCAGCTTATTATCCTCCAAACCTAGACCAGGAACCTAATTCCTCTTCAATTTCAAGTAAACGATTGTATTTTGCTAGGCGTTCGCTTCTTGCCAGAGCACCTGTTTTAATAAATCCACCCTGCATTGCTACTGCTAAATCTGCTATAAAGGTATCCTCTGTTTCGCCTGAACGATGTGAAATAATATATTTATACTGGTTGAGTTGCGCATGGTGAATGGTTTGTATGGTTTCACTCAAAGAGCCTATTTGGTTAAGTTTAACCAGAATACTGTTTGCTATGCCTTTTTCTATGCCCTGCTTGAAAATGGATAAATTAGTTACAAACACATCGTCTCCCACGATATTAATTTTTTGTCCAAACTGTTTGGTCATATCAATCCAACCATGATGATCCTCTTCGTCCAAAGGATCTTCAATGGACACAATGGGAAACTGATGTATAAGATTTCCATAGTATGAAATCAACTTGTCGCTATCCATTGGAGGCTCGTTGTGTAAGTGATACAGTCCATCCCGGTAATAACTGGAAGCAGCGCAGTCTAAAGCGATAGAAACTTGCTCCTTAGGTTTATAACCAGCTTTTGCGATGGCTTGTATAAGGAGTTCTATTGCATCAGCATTGGAGGGTAAGTTAGGAGCAAAGCCTCCTTCATCGCCTATGGAAGTTGAAAGCTGTTTTTCGTGCAATATGGATTTAAGCTGATGGTATATTTCTGATCCTGCACGGATAGCTTCTCGGAAAGAGTTGAAGCCATGAGGAACAAGCATGAATTCTTGAATATCTAGATTATTGTGGGCGTGCTGCCCTCCATTGATTACGTTGAGCAAAGGAATTGGCAGACGATTGGCCTGAATTCCTCCAAGATAAGAGTACAGTGGAAGGTCCAGCAATGTTGATGCAGCTTTGGCGCACGCCATAGATACTGCTAATATGGCATTTGCGCCTAATTCAGACTTGTTGGGAGTTCCATCCAGCTGTATCATGATTTCATCGATATCATGCTGCTGAAGGACTGAAATGCCTATCAAAGAAGGCTTAATAATGGTTTGAATAGCTTTGTTAGCTTTAAGGACTCCTTTTCCTGAAAACCTTGATTTATCCCCATCCCTAAGCTCACAAGCTTCTCTTTTGCCCGTTGATGCTCCTGAAGGCACTCTCGCGGTACCGCATATACCTGAACTGAGAATAACGTCAGCTTGTAAAGTGGGCCAACCCCGGGAATCGAAAATTTCTCTTGAAATAATATCTTCAATTTTATCCATTGCTATCAACTCCTTTTTGTATATGTAGCCATAGAAAGTATAATGAAAAACGCGCAATGAAAAATAAGGATTTAGAAAAATTCATTTACTGACTACAAAATAGATGGTGAGGTAAAAAATGGGAAACAGGGTTGTAAGCGGTGTACGCCCCACTGGAAGATTGCATCTGGGGAATTATGTCGGCACTTTACAAAATTGGGTAAAACTGCAAAATTCCGAAAAGTATGAGTGTTATTTTTTTGTAGCTGATTGGCATTCTTTGACCACAGGTTACGAAAATCCCACTCAAGTCGGATGTAATTTGCTCAACGTTTTTATGGATTTGATGGCTATTGGGCTGGACCCTGAAAAAGTTGTCCTATTCCTTCAATCTTCTATTCCTGGCCATAGCGAACTTTTTTTGATTTATTCCATGATTACTCCAA
>CAZMFK010000309.1:0-1753 GCA_964565545.1 uncultured Caldisericota bacterium
CCGAAGTAAAAAAGATTTTAGATGAGTATTACCAA
This sequence comes from uncultured Caldisericota bacterium, assembly GCA_964565545.1. GTDB lineage: Bacteria > Caldisericota > Caldisericia > UBA6126 > UBA6126 > T3SED10-260. Next base: position 36 of record CAZMFK010000309.1, read on the forward strand.
AACGGCAAAGGTAATGACCCTATTATTCACTTCTATGAAACTTTTCTCTCCACCTATGATCCGGGAATTAGAGAAAAACGTGGAGTTTACTATACCCCGGAACCGGTAGTCAACTATATTGTTAAATCAATCCACTCTATCTTAAAAACACATTTTCATTTATCTGATGGCCTGGCAAATCCGGAGGTCAAATTATTAGATCCTGCCGGCGGCACATTAACCTTTCCCGCCAAAGCTATTAACCTGGCAGCAGATGAATACAGCTCAAAATATGGCAAAGGCGGACTTCACCAGTGGATTAAAAATCATATTCTGAATAATTTTCATGCCTTTGAACTGATGATGGCTCCCTATGCCATCGGCCATCTTAAGATGGGCTTTATTCTGGATGAGATGGGTTATAAACTAGCAGATGATGAACGCTTCAAACTTTACTTAACCAATACCCTGGAGATGGAAGAAATCAAACAGATTGCCATTCCAGGTATCAGCTCGTTAAGTGAGGAAAGCCATTTAGCCGGAAAGGTGAAAAAAGAACAGCCGATTTTGGTCATCCTGGGGAATCCGCCCTATAGCGGTATTTCCTCTAATGTCAATGAATGGACCGAAAAACTGTTAAAAGAGGATGTTGATGGTTGTCAGAGTTATTACACGGTTGATGATAAACCACTTGGAGAGAAAAACCCTAAATGGCTGCAGGATGATTATGTTAAATTCTTACGTTTTGCCCAATGGAAAATACAAACCTCAGGTTCAGGTATCGTCGGAATGATTACCAATCACAGCTACCTGGATAATCCTACCTTTCGGGGCATGCGCCAGAGTTTGATGAAGACCTTTGATGAAATCTATCTTCTTGATTTACATGGCAATAGCCTGAAAAAAGAGACAACTCCTGAAGGCGGGAAAGATGAAAATGTCTTTGACATCAGGCAAGGAGTAGCCATTGCCTTATTTGTAAAAAATAAAGATAAAAAGGATCCATCTATTTATCATGCTGATTTATATGGATTAAGAGAGGAAAAATATAACTGGCTGGATAAAAATGAATTTAAGACAGAAAATTATTCATTGATTAAACCACAATCTCCTTACTATTTTCTCAAAAGATATGACACCAAGGCAATTAGAAGATATCTTGATTGGAAAAAGATTATTGAAATATTTCCTTTGAATGGTGTCGGTATGACTACTGCTCGAGATAAATTTGTAATTGATTTTGATAAGAATACTCTTGAAAACAGAATAAGGTTATTTAAAAATGCACAGTATGATGATGAAGAACTCCATAACTTTTTTGATATCAAAAAAAAGAAAGGCTGGGATATTAGAAAAGCATGGAAAACTTTACAATCTATCTCTGATATTGATTTAAAAAAATATATTTTGCCTTTAACATATAGACCTTTTGATAATAGACATATTTTTTGGCATGATGCTTTAGTTTGGAGAACTGTTAAACAAATTATGAATCATATGTTGGAAGAAAATATTGGAATAGTTGCTAGAAGACAACAATTGCCAGATAAGCCTTGTAATTACTTCTTTATTAGTAAAAATATGATTGCAGATGGATTAATTCGTTCAGACAATAAGGGTTCAGAAACATTGTTTCCTTTGTATTTATATCCAGATGAGCAAAAGAAAAATCTTTTTAATCACCATAAAACAGAAAAAGAACCCAATATTGAGCCACTTGTGTTCAAAAAATTAGAAGA
>CAZMFK010000310.1:0-1750 GCA_964565545.1 uncultured Caldisericota bacterium
CTAACTCTTTTTCAACAACGCCTGATACCATGTAAAACCTCAGGTCAAGAAATAAGCCTTTGGCTTGATTCCATACAAAAAATGGCTTATCATGGGAACAATAATTTATTGCAGGAGAGCATTTAAATGATTCAGGAAGGTTTGATGATTATGCTTAGTGGCATGATCATCGTTTTTGTTTTTCTTATGGTGATTATATTATCTATACATGCCAGTTTTTTAATAATTAACAAACTTTCTTTTCTAATAGAAAAAAACTCAAAAAAACAATTAGAGCAAATAGCTGTTGCATTTGCAATGATTCATCATCAGCAAATGCTTAAAAAGAATAAATAGTGAGGATAGTATGTCATTAAAAAGAATTCATGTTATGGACACTTCTTTCAGAGATGGTTTTCAGTCAGTTTTTGGAGCCAGAGTGCTGACCAAAGATTTTTTACCTGCACTACAAGCAGCTGCAGATGCTGGCATAAAACATTTTGAAGCTGGTGGCGGAGCCAGATTTCAAAGTCTTTATTTTTACTGCAATGAAGATGCTTTTGCCTCTATGGACGCCATGAGAGAAGTTGTTGGACCGGACGTTAATCTGCAATCTCTGGCTAGAGGCATCAATGTAGTAGGTCTTGACTCTCAGCCATCGGATATCATTGAACTACATGCGAAACTTTTTAAAAAACATGGCATGACCACTATTCGGAATTTTGATGCCCTAAATGATCCCCGAAATTTGATTTATTCTGCAGAATGTATTAAAAAATATGGTCTTCAACATGAAATATCCATATCGCTGATGGATCTACCTCCTGGGTGCGAGGGAGCTCATGATGTTGAATTTTATACTCATGTTCTCGAATCCATTTTAGAATATCAAATTCCCCATGACAGCATATGCTTTAAAGATGCATCCGGGACTTCACATCCTCGAAAAGTATATGAAACAATTAAAATGGCAAGAAAAATTCTTCCCAAGGATGCTTTTATTCGTTTTCATACGCATGAGTCTGCAGGTGTTTCAGTAGCATGTTATCTTGCCGCACTTGAAGCAGGAGCGGATGGGATTGATTTGGCTATGGAGCCTGTGTCGGGTGGAACATCCCAGCCAGATATTCTAACGATGATTCATGCAACAAAAAATACTTCCTGGGATCTGGGGCTGAGTGCGCAGAAAATTCAAAAAGCTCAAGAAATCTTCAAAGAATGTATGAAGGATTATTTCTTTCCTCCAGAAGCTTTGGTAGTATCTCCTTTGATTCCATTTTCTCCCATGCCCGGAGGAGCATTAACTGCTAATACTCAAATGATGCGGGACAACAACATGCTTGATAAATTTCCATTAGTGATTAAAGCTATGGAAGAAGTTGTGCGGAAAGGTGGCTTTGGGACTTCTGTCACTCCAGTTTCCCAGTTTTATTTCCAGCAGGCTTTTAACAATGTCATTTTTGGTCCCTGGGTTAAAATTGCTGAAGGATATGGAAAAATGATCCTGGGTTATTATGGAAAAACTCCTATTAATCCTGACCCTAAGATAGTTAGCATTGCTTCTGAACAATTAAAATTAGAGCCAACTTCTCAAACTCCTCTGGAGCGCGAAAATGTCAATCCCAACAAAGGAATTGAAGTTTCTAAAAGAAAATTAGTTGAAAACCAGCTTCCAGTCACAGATGAAAATATTTTTATTCTTGCTACATGCCAGGATAAAGGTATTGTATTTTTGAAAGGGGAAGCCAAAGTACAAATTCGAAAAAATCTT
>CAZMFK010000311.1:0-1747 GCA_964565545.1 uncultured Caldisericota bacterium
TTTTGAACCGAACGGGAGAGTTCATGTTTTATTGGATGGGCAACAACGCCTTACGGTTTTATATCTATTTATAAAAGATTCATTACCACCTTATTACACTGAACATGACTTTGATTCCAGCAAAGATCCAAGGGAACTATATTATAATTTGATGACTCGTGCTGTTGGCTATTACAAGCAGATAGAAATGGCCAACAATCCTCTTTGGGTGCGCGTAGCGGATTGTTTCAAAACAGATCGAGTACCCCTTGAAGAAATAGCAGCTCAAATTGCTTCAGATAGCAGTGAACCTTTCCCGGCAGTATTTGGTCAGCTTCATCGAAACGTAGAGGATATAAAGAATATTCAGCACGTAAAACAAACAACCATGTATGTGAAAGATGATGCAAGTCTTAAGGATGCTCTTGAGGTTTTTCACCGCGTGAATAGTGGCGGAACACCATTAACTGAAGCTGATATAGCCTTAGCACATATGTGCAGCGCCTGGGCAGATACACGAAGAGAGTTTAAGAAAAAACTTGAGGAATTGAATCAGCAAGGTTTTTATTTCAACCTAACATTTCTTGTTCGCGGGATGAATGCAGTGGTGAACGGGCGAGCAGAATACCGTCTACTATATAATTTGTCAGAACAAGATTTAATAGCTGGTTGGAGTTCTTTAAGTAGGCTTCTGGACTATTTAGTAAGTTTTCTCAGAAATCGAGCATATATTCAGGGAACTGTTGATCTTAGTACGACCAATGTTCTCATTCCGATTATTGGCTATTTATCACAATGTGGCTTAAGGTTCAAAAGTGAAGTTGTGATAAGGAAAATATTGTATTGGATGTATGCTGCGCTTTATCAAAGGCGCTATAGTGGTAGTGTAGATCAAAAGCTCGAGCAAGATCTTAGCGCAATCACTTCGGGACAGGGAGTTGATAGCCTACTTGCTGTACTACGTGAAGATGAGGGCAGCCCTATGGTAACACCTCAAGCTTTAGATAGTCGTGGTGTGGGGCATCCATATTATGATATGACCTGTGTTGTAATTCGAGCGAGTGAAGGTAAGGATTGGGCTACTGGCTTAAAGTTGGAACAACTATATGGTGGATCCTATAATATTCAGCGGCATCACATATTTCCACACTCACTGTTGCAACAATCTGGATATGATCCAGGAAATAATTTGATTGACCGGCAGCGAGTAAATGAAATTGCAAATCGTGTACCTCTTACCCAGTGTTCTAATATGGATATTTTCACAGCTCCACCGGTAGAGTATTTGCCTAAAATTGAAGAAGCTAATCCTGGCAATCTGGCGAGATTCATGATTCCATTAGAAAGAAGTTTATGGGAGGTTGAAAATTACGAAGTATTTTTGGCAGAGAGGCGGAGATTGATAGCTCAAGCAATCAATAATTACATGGATGGATTGATTAATGAAGCACAGCGGATTGACACAGACGATGAGCATACTTCAGAATCTATGATAGAGAGAGGGGAAAATGAAAAGGTAGAGTTTAAGATGGCCCTCAGGTTTAACCCTCGAACTGGTGAGAAGGATAGAAACTTAGAATATGGTGTTATTAAAAGCATTGCTGCTTTTCTAAACTCTGGCGGTGGAACAGTGTTTGTTGGCGTTCGTGATGATGCGGTTCCTGTGGGTCTTGAGATGGAAAACTTTCCGAATAATGACAAGCTAATGCTGCATGTAGTTAATCTGATCAAAGAGCGACTTGGTCCTCAGTTTCCAAGGTTGAGCCCC
>CAZMFK010000312.1:0-1745 GCA_964565545.1 uncultured Caldisericota bacterium
TCCTGGTCTTTTACGGTAATATTTACTTCAGTATCTTTTGGGCCTCGAATCAAACGGGCAACTTTTTCCAATCCCTGCATACTTACTATTTCTCCATTGACTTTGATAATTTCCATATGGGGTTTGATCCCTCCCTTTTCTGCAGGAGAATCAGAAAAGACTTTAATAATAACCATTCGACCTTCCTGGTCAGAAATTAAAACACCTATACCTACGTATTTTTCAGAAAGTTGAGTCTCAAAAGATTGGTATTCCTCTTTTGTTAAATAAGAGCTAAATGGATCTCCAGTACCATAAACGATTCCTCTGGCCAACATTTCGTCGTTATATGGGTCTACATATTCCTTTTGAACTACTTGCAAGACAAAGCGACTTAAAGGCAACTGAAGTAATTTATTCTGGTAAAGGGCAAAAGAATATCCTCCTGCAAAAGAAGCCATGATAATTAAAGCTATAGCTATATATTGTAGAATGGTTATTTTTTTCATATTTTCACTTCCTACTTGGTATAAATATCATATGGGAAAGAATATAACGTAATTAGGATGTGATTCAAATATTAGCGATGATTATCTCAAGGGAGATAAGGAATTGGATCCACAGGCTCTCCGTTGACTCGAACTTCAAAGTGGAGATGAGGTCCGGTGGACCATCCAGTAGATCCGACATATCCTAACAATTCTCCTTGTTGAATAACCCGATTAACATCCACAATTGAAGACCGTAAATGAGCATACAAAGTGGTATGGTTTTCCGCATGCTGTATGATAACCGTGTTGCCATAACCCCCCAACCAATCAGCGTATACTACAATTCCATATGCTGCAGCAACAAGGGGAGCTCCCATAGGAGCATCAACATCTATTCCTGTATGCATGCGCTTGACGCCAAATATGGGATGAATTCTCATGCCATAAGGCGAAGTCACAGGACCCCTTACGGGCCAAATTAGTGAACCCATTGGAGAATTAAAAAACTTTTTCTTTCGTTCTTCTTCTTCAATACGACGAATTAACTGCTGGATGTAATACTCTGTTTCGTCATATTCTTGAAGCAATACCTGCGTATCTCGCTCTTCGAGTTTTTTAGAAGTAATGACACTTATAATTTCAGCATTTTTTTTATTTTCTTGTGCTTTGAGCTCAATTTCAATTTTTTCCATTTTTGATCGGGCAGCATAAAGCTCTTCCTGGGCCAAAATCATTTCAGTTTGTTTAAGGGCATGTTCAGCTTTTTCTTCTTTTAGAAGGCGGAAATAATTTTTGTCAGCTTCGAAGAGATACTGAAGATAAAGGCTGTTGTCAATAATTTCATTAATGGATTTTGAGGATAGAAGAAAGGCAGTGTAGTTGAGCATATAATTTTTATACAGAGTTATAATGAGCTGATTGGAACGCTCTTCTTTTTCAGTGATTGAAGCAAGGAGTTGTTGGCTGGATTCAAGCAAATAAGTATACTGAAGACGGTAAACTTCTTCTTCAGCGCGTATCATCGCAAAGTCATTAGCCAATTCGAAAGCTTTTTCTTCAATTCGGTTCAACTCGTCTTGGAATTGAGCTTCAAGCTGACTATATCGCTTGATGTTCGCTTCACTTTTTAAAATTTTCGCTGATAACTCATCTTTGCGTTTTATTGCTTCTTCAAGCTGATTTTGTAATTCCTGGATTGAATCATTAGATTGAGCTTCAGGGGGCAAGCCAGAGAATAAAAGAAAAAAAAGTATACATAGAGTAATTATCAAGCCC
>CAZMFK010000313.1:0-1741 GCA_964565545.1 uncultured Caldisericota bacterium
ATGTATTCAAAAATTAAAGATGATATTATTTCAATTTACACAAATTACAAAAGCAATCTGGAGGATGACATAACTTCATTAATGACTGAGATTGTTTATTTTTTAATTTCTGACGACCATCCGATTAAGGATGAACTTTTTTCCAAATTTAAATCAAATGGGATTGATGATTTATATAAAAATAAGGGTACTCTCTCTAAAGCTGATTTTGAAGATGGTTTTAAAAAAGTTTTGATACAACGAGAAGTTTTTAAAGTACTTATTGTTGGTGGAATAAATCCGGCAAATATTCATGGCTACTTAAAGGAAAATGATATTGGAAATGAGAATTATAGTGACAAGGTAAATTATTTTTGGACAAATCGGTTTATTCCTACAATATGTGATAAGAGCAAAAGAAATCACAGATCGCATATAAACGTTGATGATACAATTAAAGAAATCAAGACAAGCCTTTCAGTCTGGGAAAAACAACTTATAAAAAAATACCTGATTATTATTGAAAGCTCAATAAATGTGAATAAAAGTAAAGCTGAAAATCTTAAAGTTAATCTAAAAAATCTCCTTTCCTAACTTACTCAAACTTCGCTGCAAAATTCCTCTTTTCAAATAAGTTAAGAAATAATTACCCCCCTACATTATACCCTTTCTTTGTCATCGTAAACAGGCAGCTTCGGCAGCCACTAAAATAAAATTACGATGAAAACAAAAGATTTAGGCAACTGGGGTAAGATGACTGAGGTTAACAAAACAACCCACCTTACCCAAACCAACTCCAACGCAATTGTTGGAAAAGGAGCACATGTTTCAACCTGCATCCCTGGAACACAGGTGAAAGTAAGAGATTACTTCGATGCTAATGGAAACTATCAAGGTTCTTCATTTGGCAAGAATGGCTAACCTATTCGAGCAGCATGGCAAATCCATGCTGCTTTTTTCTTTTACACTATTTCAAACCATTAAAATTAACAGCAATGAAAACAGGTATTATTAAAAAAGTAGTTGACGATGTAGCATCCTGGATTGAAGATGCAGAAGTCGTAAATGATGAAAATGCCGGTAACGAACTGGCGTTTCGCCCGGAACTTCCGGTTAATTATGAACAAAAATGTCCGGTGGTATTGGTTTGCGATGTTTCCGGTTCAATGAGTGGCAAACCCATTAGGGAATTGAACAAAGGCTTGCAGGAGTTTCAGGAACAGATCATCAATGATCCGGTTGCTTCTCAACGCCTTGATTGTTGTGTGATTTCCTTTTCTTCGGATGTTAAAGTTGAACAGGATTTTGCACTAATCGACCAGTTCAAAATGCCTGTCCTCAGAACCTCAGGTAGCACCCGCATGGTTTCTGCAGTTTTTGAGGGTATTGAACAGATTGCTTCCCGCAAAAAGTGGTATGTTGAAACTGGCCAGACCTACTATCGCCCTTTTGTAATCCTCATCACTGATGGATATCCTGACAGTGACCAGAATGTTGAGGCTTTGCGCCAGGCAATTCAAAAGGGATATACTGGTAAAAACTTCCTTTTCTGGGCATTTGGTGTTGAAGGTGCTGACATGGACCTTCTAAAGAGCCTTGGGCACGAAGGTTCCATCATCCAGAAAATTAAAGGAGTTGACTTTGTTAAATTCTTCCAGTGGCTCAGCCGTTCGATGGAAGCGTTCTCAAAAAGCAAACCTGGTGAAGCACCCATGGTCGCCCCTCGCAATGAGTCGGAAAATCCATTTCAGATAAAACTTTA
>CAZMFK010000314.1:0-1731 GCA_964565545.1 uncultured Caldisericota bacterium
CATCATTGTTGTAACTCATCATGATAAATGGACTGGTATCATAAACGCCACTGGAAAAAGCACCTTGACGCTTACCCTGATTGACTGCCCAATCCACCCAGCGATCGCTGGTTGCGCCTTTGTTGAGGATACTAACGTATTCTTCTCCCAAAGGTCTCATGCCCTCGGTTATCCACTCTACTGCCTGGTGATAAGGAACGTTTGGCTTCTGGTCTGTTAATGGTGCTTTGATGTCATATACTTGAAATTCATCTAATCCTAACCATTGCTTGCGAATACGCCAGTATTTATGCCAGGTGGGCAAATGTTTTCGGAAGACGCTGATCAAATTATGAAAAACTTCCTCTGGTATATTGTTGGGGAATAAGGAAGCTTCCAGTGTGTTCTTAAAACCCCGTACATTGGCAAATAGTATGTCGCGTTGCAGTCCACCAATTTGTAATCCAGCCAATGTGTTCTTGAAGTGTAGGTATCCATCACTATAGTTTTGCCAGGCAGTCTTGCGTAATTCACGGTCCTCATGACTGATCAATGCTCCATAATTTCCCTGTTCAATGGGATAGGAGTTGCCTTGTTGATCTGTTGCTGGATCAAAGCGAATATCGACATTCGTCAGGCTGTTATATGTTTGAGCGAAAACACTTAATGGTTCAGACGCCATGGCCATAACATTTTCAACTTCAAATGATCGCACCTTGGTTTGCTTTCTTTCCAACTGGGAGAAATACGTTCGATAAAGTGCGAGATCTTCATTTTCTTTGCACCATTTTTGCAAAGTGGGAAAACCGATGGCGATTAATTCCGGCTCAATAAAAGCAATGGTAGCATGCAATTTGGCATATTTTCCCCTTGCTTGTACCGCGCGTGCCTGCGCTGCCTGGTCGGAATTATCAACTGAACTTCCAAGGCTAGCATAAATAAAAATCTTTTCGACTTTTCTGCTAACCTCTTCTGACTTTTTCAAACAATCTATCAGTTGCTGTGGACTTTCAGCTAATTTGTTTTTATAGACGGTGATATCACTAATTTGGTCATCTATGGTATTCAAGGCTTCTTCCCATGCTTCAACCGTTGGAAAGATTTTTTCTAAATCCCAGGTCTGTTCGATAGGGACTTCAGAACGTGTTAAGACTTTGTTTGATTCCATTTCTACCTCTTAAATACATATTGGATTTTTTCATCTCTCCCCAACCATCCATATTAAATTATAGTGGAAAAATTTAGGAAAAAGGATTTTTTGAAACTATCCCATTAAAGTGAAAACCTGTTTCAGGATGACAAAGAGGGAAATTAACTTTCATATGTTGCCAATATCCAATATACTAATATATGTAGTGTGGGTCTTTAATAAAGGGGTTCTGATGAAGAAAAGTTTTTATTTGATTTTTGTCATTTCATTTTTAGTCTCCATTTTTCTTCCTTATACTTCCACCGATGTAAATGCAAATAAATCTGAAATAATTGTACAAAATTTTTTTCTTACATCCGATACTATTAATCAGAAAGGTGATTGGGATTTAGTCAGTTCTCAGTACCCAAGTTTTGCGTATGGATTTTCAGAATCAGCTGAAAACGCTTACGGATTACAAATTGTGTCTCCTGAGTTGGACTTAACCAAATTTATCTCACCAATTAATTATTATTGTGGTTCTCCTGCTATTACATCAAATAGTACAAATTTTTATTACAGTTGGCATAAAGTGAACAATGATCGTACTTCAAATATTGAAT
>CAZMFK010000315.1:0-1721 GCA_964565545.1 uncultured Caldisericota bacterium
TTCAGCAAGTGCATCCACGTCACGCTCAGGGACAAGAAAACCTGATTCGCCGTCAAGGACGCCTTCAGGAATCCCGTTGTGTAATGTCGATAGGACAGGCAAGCCTACTGCTTGCGCCTCCTGTAAAACCAGGGCTTGCCCTTCTCTATCTCCGTTTTTCGAGGTTACACTTGAAAGAATAAAAATATGAGCTTCCTGGTACAGGTCTCTGACTTCATTCTGATCACAAGGTCCTAACAGTCTTACTTGATTCTCAAGGCCTAACTTTCTTATACAATTATTTAAATTCTCCCCCAAGGGGCCATCTCCGGCAATTTCATAAAGAATATTCCAATCAGGATGGCTTCTTAATACCTTATCTATGGCTTTTATAGAGTATTCAATGCCCTTTTTCTCCACAAGCCGTCCCACAGTAATTATCCTAACGGTTTCTCCCGCATTTATCCCTCGTGATTTGAACACAAACTTTTCCATATCAAGGCCTACAGGAAGTTTAACTATTTTCTCCCTGGCACAACCAAGATCAATTACTCTACCCTTAGTAAAGTCGGTGTTAACCGTAAACAAGTCCCCGTGCTTGAACAATTGGGAATAACCCTTTGTTTTTTGGGAAATATTTACATCGTATCCATGAAAAGAAGTTATAATTGCCCCTTTAATCGCACCTACTTCTCTCAAAGAGACACCCAAAACGCCATTGGGACCAAAATGGCAATGTATTACATCAAATGGTTCCTTTCCTAGAAAGGGTTTAACCTCGAAGAGCAACCGAAATGAAATGGCCCGCTTCCCAAACCTGAAAAAATTTATTGCTTTGAAGGTTGTTCCTGGGTATTTAATAAGATTTTTTACCAACAGAGGGATAGCCTGGAGAAGCCTTCGGATCTTGCTCGATGGGACATCAAGAAAGCAGGTCTTGGCAAGGAGATCATATTTTTGGACATCCCCATGAACCTTCGATAGATCGGCCCTATGACTGGCAAAAATTTCTACTTCATGACCGCGATCGATCAATCCCGTAATCTGATTGAGAATAAATGTTTGCGAAAGCACTGGGAATTCTTCAACTAAAAAGGCAATTCTCATCAACTAACACCTCTATTACGATATAGTAACGTTCCTTTATTCCTTCATCTATCCCGAAACATTCATTCATTGTTGCAGTGACGACTTAATTTTTCTAAGAAATCCACTAATTAATTTTTTGAAATCAAAAATCAGGTTTTTCCAAATTAGTTCAAGTTTCCACAATAGGTATTCGGGATAAATAAACCACCCTGATTTTTTGACATGAATATTAAATTGTTGCTTCCTTGGATGCACGCACCCTGCAAAACCAGGCGGCCTACCTGTAAAGTGAATAATTTGGGCTTTCTCCACAATGTTTTTGTCAAAATTACTACTCGAAAAAAAGTGTGGGGTTCCAACATTCCAAATGATGTCAATAGGATTCCATTCATTTAAGAGAACCACGTTGAGAGCATCCTGATTTTTGTGAGAAAACAATACTCCCTTTTCCTGTAACAACCTGATCGTTTTTTTTGTTATTCCAAGCTTTTGCCAGCGCAATATGTTGATAAGTAACAGTCCGGAATTGAAATAGGGGTCAGACAGCTTCATTCCTAGTTCAACAAGGATGTCTCTTGCTTGACAATTTTCTACTTGAGGGTATTTGCCATCTTGACACGCAAGAATACAAATCCCGTTCATTGGTATTTCCC
>CAZMFK010000316.1:0-1718 GCA_964565545.1 uncultured Caldisericota bacterium
AACGCACAAAGTCTGGTGATAAACTATTCAAATCAAAATTTTGCGTGAAAAATTCTATTTGTTCACTTCCTTCATCTTTGATCATAGCCATCAATTTTTCCATTATCGCTGGTTTGCCGCCCAAGTAATCCATAAGAGTTTTTGCTGGTGGTTCAATTCCTAACATTGCGCCTAACCCAAGATTAGACTCATCCTCATCTACCACCAAAACTTTTCCTTTTTCTCCCAGCCGCTGCGCCAGAAGAGTCACCAGTGTACTCTTTCCACTACCGCCTCGACCACTAATAATCAATTTAGGCATATTTAGCACATCCATACGTTCTTTTTCTGATTATAACTTTTCACTCCATTTTACAGTCCCAGTTATAGGGAACTATGTCATTATCGATAGGATTGACTCGTCTTTCATCTACATCTTCAGGGTCATAGAACAATGAAGGCATGCCTATCACTACAGATATTTCATTGCCTACATTTTTTGTGCCATGGAAGATTCCTGGAGGAATATAAACTACACGGGGATATTTTTCACCCATAAATATTTCATTAAGAATTTTATAGGTAGATGAATCTTCTCTATAGTCATATAATGCAACTTTTACCATCCCAGTAACGCAAACCAGATGATCTTCCTGTTTGGAATGGAGATGCCATCCTTTGATCATACCTGGATAGGAATATGAAGCAATTATCTGCTTGATATTTGGTGCTTTCAGTTCCTCATCATCTAAACGTATGAGCTCGGTTAAAAAACCTCTCTCATCGCTAAACATTTTCAGATCTTTTATAACCATACCTTCAATGAGTTCTTCACCATAAAATCCGGGAATATTTTGAACTCGTGGCTTTTCCAGTTTATTAAAATCTTCCATACTTTTTACTTGCATTCTTTTGCCTCCTTTTTCTCATACATCCATGCCAATGGGTCTTTACCATCCTCAAACATAGCTCCATAAGGTTCGAATTTATTGATATCTTTAACAGTGCAGAAATGCATACCCTGGTCTGATTCAGTCATCATCAGTGGTTTAGCCTTTTCCATATCCCAGGAACCATCTTCTGAGTTGTATATATCATCCTCTACTTCAAGATGCACCACTTTACCCAGAATCAAGAGATAGGGGAAGCCTTCATACATCTCTTCATACATATTATGCAGTTTGCATTCCATCCACGCATAGCAACCTTCAATTCCAGGTACTTTGACTTTTTTTGAAGGCGTTTCTTTTAAATTTGCCAGTTCAAATTCATTAACATCAAAAGGAACATGCAAAGCTGTTGGTATCACCTTATCCACCATATCAGCACCAGGCATATTAATAACAAACTCTTTTGTGCTTTCGATATTAACAAATGTATCTCTCATTTTCGCTGAAGCCACGCAAACTAAGTCAAATGGACGTAAAACAGGCATAACACATGAATACGGTGCTATGTTTCTAATCCCATCTTCACTAGCTGTGGATATAAATGCCACAGGCAATGGTATCAGCGACTCTCTCTTAAAATTTTCCAATATCATATTACCACCAATCAACATTGAATTTTAACCCATATAAATATTAGCATTTTATTAAAAAGTATTACGTATTCAGTAAAATCTATAGGAAGATTATTACTAAAATTAATTAAAATAACCCTAAAATCATGAAAATAAATCATTTTATGCGTTTAAAAACCAAAATTCGGATTTTAATCAGTAAATTAAAATATTGGCT
>CAZMFK010000317.1:0-1706 GCA_964565545.1 uncultured Caldisericota bacterium
GCTTAAGGTTTCTTTTTGAAAATTAAAAATATAACGAACGCAAGATCTGAATGCTTCAGCAAAACTATAATATTTTGGAATCATTTTCATATTATACTCTAGCTTCTATTTTCAGTAAACAAAGACATGAACCAGGAATAACTAAAACGAAAAAATAGGACTCTACTTTGAAAAGACTTTAATAAATGGTTTTATTGCTAGAATAATCCAGATAAGCAAATACCAGTACCATTCAAGATTTAAAATATTTGGCCAGAATTTTACAATCATGAGGGTAAAAAAGAATACCGACCATTTGACCAAAGCCATATCCAGCCATTCTAATTTGGAAACTTTTTTGTTAGCCCATGGAATAAACGACATCGCAACCTCCTATGCTAAGAATTTATAGCTTATATTTTTGGTGAATTTTCTCAACTTTGGGCTTGATTGAAATCTGACAATAAGCTTTGTCAGGATGTTTCTCAAAATACTGGTGATGGTATTTTTCAGCATTATAGAATTTTTCCAAAGGTTCTATTTCAGTTACTATGGGATCTTCAAAAACATTGCTTTCTTCAAGTTTTTGGATATATGCTTTGGCTTTTGTTTGTTGCAAAGGGGTGTTAAAAAAAATAGCCGAACGATATTGAGTTCCAATGTCTGCTCCTTGTCGATTTAACTGAGTGGGATCATGGGAAGAGAAAAAGATTTCCAGTAATTGATCATAGCTTATCTTCGTTGGATCAAAGGTAATCTTGATAGCTTCAGCATGTCCGGTATCTCCATTGCAAACTTCCTCATAACTCGGATCAGGACTACAACCTCCACTGTATCCAGGAATAATTTCAACAATTCCTTGAAAAAGCGAGAAAACAGCTTCCATGCACCAAAAGCATCCCCCAGCGAAAACGGCTACTTCATGTCTTAAATTTGGCTCCATTCCAACCACCTACATTTCTCCAAAGGTAATAATATTTTATCAAGTGTCAAAGGTATTGCCAGGTTTTTCTAAGGAAAATCAAAGAAATGAAAGCGGGAATTAAAAAAATCATTCACGACTAATGTTTTTTCATTTAGCATTATTTTTAATGGAACATGAAATCCATCCTGGAATTTATGATAATCCGCTATGGTGCCTCGTTCTTTTATGATGGTTTTTTGGCCAAAACTTTGAAGTAATTCTCCCTTAAAATTAAAATGGTGAATTTGATGTTTATTTAAGTCACCTACTAACCATCCTGTATCGGGATGGTTTTCTATTGAAAAGAAAAAACTTTTTTTCATGGGTATTTCAATAGTTTCCAACCATTCAAACGTAAGTAAGTCATAAATGGCAATTTTTTGATTGAGCCCGTCAAGAAAGCAAAGCTTGTTTTCATTTCTGGCAAAACTACAAAAAAATGCAGGTTTTTCTTCACTATAGTTGGATGGCAATTGAATTGAACGGAATATTGAATGTCCTTCTTCATCAATAACATGGACAATACGCTTGATTGGATCCAATAAACATATTTTCTCATCGATTATTTTCATATCCAGGTATAGCGGTTGCATCATGCCGGTGACATCGCCGGCATAGAGGTTGGTCCATCGGTTGGATTTAAGGGAGTACATAGATACTGTAGGCGGAAAAAACTGTGCTGCGTATAGATAATCTCCTGAAATAGCCATCGAAGTAATCATAGGCGGGAAGGATATTCCCATGACGGTGGTTAACTCATTTA
>CAZMFK010000318.1:0-1700 GCA_964565545.1 uncultured Caldisericota bacterium
ACCAGTTGGGCTTTTAAGTATTTGGCGTGGAGTTTTAGCAAGAATCCCAAAACAGTTGTTTTTAAGTTTCCCATGACAATCTCGCAGACAGCTATACTTGTTAGTTTCATTCTGATGAGCGCTTATTCTATCGTTTATACAATCAGAAGCTATAAGGAAATGAGAGGATAACTATGTTAATTATTTTGGCTTTAGCGATGCTTCTTGCTTGCCTTTTCCTAGGTGTTCCTATTCCCCATTCATTCTTGGCTTCAACTGCGGTGATTGTATATGGGGGGGGGTACGATTCTGTTTTTCTTTTCTCATACGGTTTTTCAAAAATGAGCTCAATCTTATTGATGGCAATACCCATGTTTGTATTAGCAGGTTCAATAATGAATAGGGGAGGTATTGGCGAAAAACTAATTGAGAGTATAGAAAAAACGGGTATTTGTCGTATAAAGGGTGGTCTTGGTTCAGTAACTGCTATTGCGTGTGCAATATTTGGAGCAGTCTCTGGAAGTGCCAGCGCAACTCTTTCGTGTATTGGTTCAATAATGTCTCCTCGTCTTGTCGAAAATGGATATGACAAAGGGTTTGTCGGGGCATTGATTTCGAGTTGTTCCGTTCTAGGTCTTCTAATACCTCCTAGTATGTCAATGATCCTGTATGCCTGGGTAGTAAATCAATCTGTTTTAGCTTGTTTTTTAGCCACAGTTCTCCCTGGGATAATGTTGGTAATTCTCTTTAGTTTAGTAAACTTTTCGTATGCAAGAAAGAATCCCAATATAAAAGCTATTCAAAAAAATATTAATAAAAAGCAGCATATTGATATTGACAACAAGAGAGAAAAAAGCAAAAGCATTTTCCCTGCTTTATTTATGCCGGTTATCATTCTTGGCTCGATTTACGGTGGATTGTTGACTCCCACTGAGGCTGCAGCTTTGTCTGTTTTGTACGCTTTGACGGTTGGGGTGTTTTACTATAGAAAACTTAATATGCGTGACTTTAGAGAAGCAGTTATAGAATCAGGCATAACAACAGGTGTAATTATGGTTATGCTTTTTTCAGTAATGATATTGAGTAGGTTGTACACGATGGAAAATATCCCTCAAAAACTGCTGGATCTTTTTTATGCTATTTCCAAAAACAAGTATGTAATTCTGTTAATGATAAATATTTTTATGGTTGTAATTGGCATGTTGATGGATGATACAAGTGGTGTCCTTTTAGTTTCCCCTATTCTAGCCCCGATTTTCATTGAGTTAGGCATGAGTCCGATTCATCTTGCGGCGATTGTTGGAGTGAATCTGGGAATGGGTAATATTACTCCACCTGCGGCACCACTTCTGTATTTTGCAGGACGTATTACTGGTGCTGAGACTTCATCCATGATTTCTCCTACGATTGCTTTGATCATATTTGCGTGGCTCCCGACGTTGATTTTAGTGACTTACTTTCCTGAGTTTGTTCTCTTTTTACCAAGATTACTAGGTTAAATTTAAAAGAATAGAGATTGTCCTTAAATAGATTGAATTTTTTTCCCAAAACAGTTTTCGGGAAAAGTTCAGGTATTTGCATCCCCAAGAGGAATTGGATCTATTGTTTGAAATAAATAATTCCATGTATGAAATAGATCAATATGCATTGATTTTCTTTGGGGCTCTCCTTTGAAGACATAAGGTCTGAACAAACTATGAAAAAAGTAACAAAAGCATTTT
>CAZMFK010000319.1:0-1681 GCA_964565545.1 uncultured Caldisericota bacterium
TACTTGGGCGGCAAACCAGCGATAATTGAAAAATTGATGTCTATGATCTAAGATGAAGGAAGTGAACACATATAATTTTTCACGCAAAATTTTGATTTGAATAGTTTATCACCAGACTTTGTGCGTTGGAATGGATCTGTGGCTTTAATGCAGATAGGGAAGATTGAACATACTATGGAAGGATGTGCTTGTCCCATGGGGGCTGTAGCGCGAGATTTCTTGAATCATCTGACAGTAGAAGAAGATCAATGGGTTTTAGTAGACACTGAAGCTGGAGTAGAGCATTTTGGACGTGGAATAGTAGAAGGAGCAGATACTGTAGTAATGATGGTGGACCCTTCCAACGATGCAGTTTTACTAACTGAAAAGGCTGCAAAATTGACAAGTGAAGCAGGTAAGGAATTTGGAGTTGTTTTAAATAAAGTGGATGAAAAAACAAAGCCAGTTTTAGAAGAGATGTTAGCAGCAAAAGGGGTTGCAATTAAAGGTATTTTACATTATTCTCCAACCATAGCACAGATGAATCTTCAAGGGAACTCTCTGGAATCGTATACTGTACAGGAAGAACTGGATAATCTGATAATGGAGATTGCATGTAGGTATTGACGTGAAATTAACATTAAATATTGGCTTTGTAGAAATCATCTTTAATTTATGATGGATAAGTCTTTTGCGTAGAGATATATGTTGTAGCATCCGTTTTTTAGTTTGGTTTCTTTGTTTCTTAGACTATCGTTTCGGCTTGTGTTTGAATCGCCGAATATTCTTTTCCTGATTGATATTACGGTTTCCACTAGGCTTCTGAGGTGATATTTGGGTTTGCTGAACAGTGATTGCATTGCTAATCTGTATTTGCCTTTTTTTGCTCTTTTCTTGAGTGGTATCATGCTGGTTGCTCCTAGTTCTTCGTTTATGACTCTGTGTATCTCTTCTTCGTCGTATGCTTTGTCTAAGCTAAAGCCAACAGGTTTGTATTTCTTTGTTTTTCTTATGGTTGATATTGCGTCTTTGGAGTCGTGTCTGGGTCCGCGAACGGCTTTTTGAGCTATTATAACCCCGTGTTTTGGTGTCTATTGCGATTTGATTTTTGGTGTAGCTTTTTCTCCACTTTTTGTTTTGTTTTTTGATTTTTCGCGCGTAATACAGGCTAGCCTGGTCACTAGAATGGCCTGTTCCGTCAATAGCAACCCAAGGATCCTTAATGTCGAATAGTTCCACAGTGAAATCGAGCATTTTATCCAGGAAAATGTGGTCCTAGACGTTTAAAGAACTTCTGCAATGTAGTGTAATGCGGAACACTATTTAAACCAAGTTTTTCCTGTAATTCCGGCATTAAATCAATAACCACCGTAAACAATCGATAATCAAGTTGCAACCGCTTCATCAAACATATCAAAGCCATAAGCTGATGTTGAGTAAACTTATGCTTTGATCTGTCACAGGAATAAGCTGGCAAAGTCATTTTAGCCACTTTAAACGCCACAAGGGTAAATTTTATTAGCTCGTTTTCATTTATACTACTCATGGGATCACCTTCGAAAAATTCCTTATTACTCGTAATGTGATCCCATCATACTTATATGATTTCTACAGAGCCTAATTTTCTTTTAATTTACAAAAAAGAGTATATAAAATTTAATTTTAAAAAAATTTAGTCAATTAATTAAGTCCATTAATTAAT
>CAZMFK010000320.1:0-1680 GCA_964565545.1 uncultured Caldisericota bacterium
AGGGGCAAAGTATACGAATCCTATGTCCGAGAAATCACGGGGGAAAGCCTGTATGCACCTTGGCTGCCGCCTGAAACCGTGAAAGAAATGTTCCATGCACTGACAGACTTTGAGAATGAAAGATGGCATATTGACCAGGATTCTCTGCCCGAAGATAGCGATCATTCAGACCTGTGGCGTTTCTTCAAGGTTTGCAGTGAACGAGGGCTGGGCTTGGTGGGCTGGTCATAGCTTCTCGAAAATTCACTTCGTTTGTTCAACAGGTATTCGATCAGAAATTGTTAAGGTCCATCAATAAAAGGCTTTACGCACAGAACGAATTTTAAAGCAATCCTGATTACTATGCTTACGATCATTTGATTTTGATATTTAATTAATTTTTCTGTATAATAAAAGTGGATCAATTGAAGAAAAAGAGACCAATATCAGCAACAAAATCATTACTCACCCCATCAGTCCTAATCAGTACGAAAAAAAATCACAAGAAAAAACAACTTAAGAAAGGTTTTACAAGGAGAATATCATGAAGAAAAATGGAGCAATAGCAGTTGTTGAGGATTCGGATGTTTATGTGATCGATGTTGAGTCTTACGGAAAGGATGAGGTTACGGAAAAAAATATCCGCAAATGGATTGATGCGGATTTAGTCAATTGCCCTCAAAACAAGAAAGCGGCTTCTAAAATTAAGGATTTTAAGATCCTTCAACATCAAGGCATCTCCTCCGCAAATTATGCTCAAGATATGATGAGTGTTTATGTCTCTCAAATGCGGATTAATAATTGGAATGAACCCGTGGGATTGCGGGTTTTTGAAAAATTTGCAGGATCAAAAGTAATTTACATCGCATATGGCACATAACCATTAAATGCTCTAACAACTCACTAATGGGGTTCATAATTTTTGTTCTAAACAAAGGAATGCTTCAACGCGCTCCTTTTGTGATGTGATTTTTAAAGATATTTGGCGAGCAGATCTCATGAGTAGATGCAGTTCAAAATTCTCCATAAGTCAGATGTTCATCTACTCATTTTTCGTCTATTACAAGGATTGCCATTATCATTGATCATTTTTTCCGCCAGAAAGGCTTTTTTCCTGATTGATCTATTTGTTCATTGATCTCCCTGATCCAGGAAAGTAAATCGTTATAGCCATGCTCTTCAGCAAGCAACAGCGCCTCTCTCGCCAAATCTTGGGGATTTTGACCCAATTTGAGAAAAATGACAGACTGGTTAGCTAAAGAAATACACAGACCGTTGCTATATCCAATTTGCCGGCAGATTCTCTCCTTTTCTTTATGCAAAGCAAGCGCTTCGTTAAACTGTCCTCTTTTGTAAAAAATTATTGCCTGGTTTCCCAGCGAATCCTGTATTCTTACTAAATCTCCGAGCTGCCGGAAGATCCGCTCCTCCTCTTTGTGCAGTGCCATTGCTTCATCCAAACGATCCCAATCCTGTAGAATTAGCGCCTGGTTACCTAAAGAGAATCCCAGTCCATCCAGATCACCTAATTGCCGGCAGATTGACTCCTCCTGTTTATGCAGTTCCATGGCTTCTGATAATCGTCCCAGATCATATAAAATGAACGCCTGGTTCCCTAAAGCAAGCGCCACCCCCGCAAGGTTACCTGAATTCCGACTGATTCGTTCATTTTCCTTATGAAGACTCATCGCAATGTCAAAT
>CAZMFK010000321.1:0-1678 GCA_964565545.1 uncultured Caldisericota bacterium
AAACTCGCATGACGAATATCAAAAGGAATGATGTTTTCGTAAAGAATAGGCCTTATGCCAAAAATGATGATCAATACAGAAAGAAATAGCAATGGTAAAAATTGTAGCCAGGGCAGTTTGAGCCATTGGATTTTTTTGCTTTCATCTTTTCGATTGATCAAGTAATACAATTTAAAATTAGAGACAAAAGTACCAACTGCTGTCATCATAAATAATGTTTCGATATGTTTGAAAAAGGGATAAGAATATTGGCTATGAGCTAATTCTTCATGCAATAAAGTTTTGGAAACGAATCCATTAAAAAAAGGTGCGCCAGAAATACCTAATACAGCAACAAGCAAGCATATGGAAATCCATGGACTTCGTTGGAACAAGCCTTTGATATGGTACATATCAACTTGAGAATTCTTGTATTCCTGACCAACTGCCCCAACAGACAAAAAAAGAGCTGATTTAAAGTAGGCATGATTCATGGCATGTAAAATAGAACCTAATAATGTAATTTCTGAACGAGTAATTATCCATAGGCCCAAACCAAGAAGAATGTAGCCCATTTGACTCACACTATGAAATGCCAGCATACGTTTTGCTTGAGATTGCAATAGCGCTTGAGCAACTCCAAGAATCATTGTCATCAAAGCAATTATAATTATAAAAATTCCAAAATTGAGATCTTCCGGTTGAAAAAAATGAGTAACTCGTATCAGCCCATAAAAGCCTACTTTTATAAGAGAGCCCGAAAGAATGGCTGATGCTGGGGCTGGGGCTACTGGGTGGGCTTCTGGGAGCCAAACATGAAAAGGAAAAGCGCCACATTTAATCAAAAAACCCAAGCTCATTATCCAATAGGATAGCTTGATTAGGGAAGGTTCGTACGACAATATTAAACCAAAAAGCACAAATATTCCACTAAACAAAGAAAATGTAAAATAGAGTTTACCAGCCATAATAGTGGTATCTTTTTGATCATATATCACCAATAAAAAGCTTAGTAGAGACATCCATTCAAAAACAACCAACAAGGTAATAAGATTATTTGAAAAGAATATCAGGATATTTGATAGCATGGTCAGTAAAAAAAAAGCATAAAAATATAATCTTCTTCGTTTTATGTACTGTAATGAAAAAATAAGGCTTGCAATCCAGGTTGGAATACTTAAAACCAAAAAAACAAAAGTGTAGGTATTCCAGGAAAAAGAAAGAAAAGGCATCACTACTTAAAAAGGGGCTGGAAAGTTTTCAAATGGGATGATTTCAATAAGGGCATTAATGGATGAATAAATAAAAGGACCGGTATATATACCCAGCGCAATTACAAAAAATATTAGAGTGCCCAGCGAAATCATTTGCGAAAAATGAAGCTTATATTTAATGTTTTTATTTTTTGGAGGATAGAACCAGCCCCTGATAAGAATCGGAGCATAGTAAGCTGCATTAAGAATGCTACTTACCAAAAGAATTGATAATGCGAGGATGAATACCCAGAAGGGAAAAAGTTTCATTTGATATGCTTCCAAAGTCCCCACACCCAAAGTCCACTTGGTAATAAAGTTAACAAACAAAGGAAAGCCGATCATAGAAAGAGCTCCCACCGTAAAAGCAGAAAAAACAAATGGATTTTGAAGACCATAGCCATCAAATTGAGTAATATCAGCCTGACCGGTATCATCAACCATAG
>CAZMFK010000322.1:0-1649 GCA_964565545.1 uncultured Caldisericota bacterium
ATAATCTGGAAAAGCAATTAACGATGGTAGAAGAAACGGTGTTTTCTTGTTTGTTGGGTTAAGACAAAGAGGAAAAACCTTTTTTTCAGTAGAACCTAGAACCCTGTATGTCGTTTTTGCGGAACTGGTTCCCAAATCAAGCCCAACGCATATATTCAGCTTTCGTTTATGAGTCAATGTAATAGGAGTAATTCTCTCTGGTCTAGAAAGCATTTTCTCAGGGTAATTTCCCCCCTTAGCACCCTTTTGCACCTTTTCAGTTAACCTTTGATCTTCAGTAATTTCTGAAAAATCATTTGACTGATGCTTTTCTTCTGAAAAAACATCTTGAAGGTCTTTTAGGCCATCAAATTTATCGTTATCTTTTTTATCTTCGGATGGTCCTTTTTCTTCATCACCCTTGAAAAGACCTTTAAACCAATCTAGTATCGCCATCAAATGACCACCCCTGCGTTTTGAATAAGCGATTCTTCTTCAACATTGAGACACCCAAGGCAAAGAGATTTGTATGCTATTTCGATCCTGCGTCGCGATTCTAGCTCCTTCTTCATTGAATGGAGTTGTGCCTCCCTGTTTCGAATTTCACCTTGCAAGAGTCGGAGGATCCTCTCATCACGGTTAATTTTTTGAGTTTCGTTTTCCAACCTCTCTTTTCTTTGCTCCAATATCCTTCCATAAAAAGAATCAAGAATCCCTAATCTTCGGTCAATAAAAAGGTTGTTGGTCCTTTGTATTTGTTCTCTTTGATTAGCAATTCTCTGTGCGACAATTCGATCTGCCTTGTTACAAAGGCTCCTCATCGTTTCTGGCTCGAAGATCGGGGCTGGCATCACTGAATTTCTTCCATTCTCAAGAATCTCACCAAAAACAAGTTCCGTTACATCATCTTCACAAGCTTCTTCCGAATAATCGTTTAGAAAAACATACTCAAGAGCGAATTGGTCTTTTGCAGCATGAATTTCAGTTAAGTAAATGAAGAAAAAATATAATCCAGGCTTGAGGTATTTCGTTGTCAGGCAAACAAAATGGCACTTCCCGGTAGAAGTACTCTTCTCGTAATGATATCTGGCGATCGCTCGGACCAAAGGATGGATGACATTCACAAATTCACGTTTAGGTTCCTGAAAGGCAATTTCTGATTCAAAAGTAATATCACGCCCCCTGCTGCCTTGAATTGTGACCGTCTGAAACTCCCTGAGCAAACCAAAATTTGCCATAATATCAAGTAGGTCCTTTCCTGGATAAAGTTTTCCCTTACCCGCTTCTATGTCATATTCCATCCTGGTCTGAGGTACGCAATTACCAATAAAATCCTCTACCAAGTATCTAATTTGAACGGGTGTCACATAACGCTTCAGTCTTTGCGCCTCTTCTATCTGCTGCTCAAAGAACATGTCAGTTCCTATGAACCTTGCAGCGTCAGACTCAATTGCTCTAAGGTCTCTTTGACGTAGTTCCAAAGCAAGCAAAATTTGATCCACTTCCATTATTTCCATTTCTGGACTTAGTTCTTTTGAGAACATTTCTAGTTCTAAATCCCTGGCAATTTCTCCAAGGATCAGCTCAAGATCTCCGATGGATTTTTCGAAAACTCCAATTCTGTCGTATAGTTTCTTAAGTATTCTTTCTTCAATAGTATCCTTTATCCA
>CAZMFK010000323.1:0-1641 GCA_964565545.1 uncultured Caldisericota bacterium
TTGGGTTTGGTTGATTTCTACGTGGTTCCTCATTATCAGAGTCGGGAATTTAAGTACTCTTCCGAGCAGATGGTGCAAGAAAATCAGGCACAGAAAAAATTATCGATTATCAATGATCACCAGGCGATTTGGGTTCGGGATGAAGGGGTTGAAATTCTAGGCAAGCGTTAATCTATGAAAAGTTTTTATGGATGACTTAAGGCTTCAATAAAAAAACGTATTGCTTTCTAGCGCGTTAGATGATAAAAACAAGCTAACGACTTTTTGAAGGAGAAAACTATGAGGATTGATAATATTTTTGAATACTTGTATGAATTTCATCAACAGCACCCTATAACTGTCCATAATTTAAATGGCTGTACAGTGAAGGATATTTGTACAGCTAGCAATTATGCTCGAACGGCGGTTAGTGAGGATTTATCAAAGTTGACCAGCACTCATCAGGTGATTAAAGTGAAATCACGTCCAGTGCTATTTTTTGCTCGCTCAATTTTGGAAAAGGCCTTTTCTTTTTCTCCTCGAAAAGATGAATACGCTTCATTGACCGAACTTGAAGGAGAGATTCATCAAGAAATGGAGAAAAAGGAGCAGCTAAAGCAGGAGTTTCGAAGCAATCCTTTTTCAAAAGTCATTGGATACGATGGAAGTCTAGCAGATAGCATCAAAAAACTGAAGGCAGCTGTTTTATACCCGCCAAAAGGCTTGAACATTATGCTGACAGGGGAATCTGGTGTTGGAAAGACCTTATTAGCAGAACATTTACATGAGTTTTTCGAGTCGAAGACTGAAACAAAAGTACCGTTCATTTATTTTAACTGTGCTGAATATTTCAATAATCCTGAGCTATTAACTTCTCATTTATTTGGCTATAAAAAAGGTAGCTTTACAGGAGCAGACAATGACCATCAAGGGTTGGTTGAATTAGCAGATGGAGGCTTTTTCTTTTTAGATGAAGTCCATCGTTTGACCAACGAAGGGCAAGAAAAGCTCTTTACTTTGTTGGATAAAGGGTACTTTACCCGAATGGGGGAAGCGGAGAAGCAACGGCATGTGTCCATCAAATTTATTTTTGCTACGACCGAAGAGCTGGAAAAGACCTTTTTGAAAACTTTTTTACGTCGAATTCCAGTCAATCTGCATATTCCCAGCTTATCTGAACGTTCCATCAAAGAGAAGATCCAATTGATTCTGACCTTTTTCATGGAGGAAAGTCAGGGGATTCAAAAAGATATTTTTATTTCTTATAATACATTGAAATATTTGGTCTTCTCTCAATATAAGGCAAATGTTGGTGAACTGAAATCAGAGATCCAATTTATTAGTGCTCAGGCGTATCTCGATTCCATCGATTATGAAACCCATGAATAAAAAATTGATCTTCCAATAGGTCTGCTAGATGAAAATATTTATTGTAGACACGAAGAACATTGTCGTATTGAACGAGTACGTTCCTAGTCGCGGGATCAACATTAAAGATGATTATTTTTATCATCATGTGGATCAGTTGCTGCAGGTGAAGGATAAGCAGAATGATCGATTTTATAATTTCTTATTAAAGGAATATACCGATCTTAAGAATGTCAATATTTCTTCAAGAGATGCATTTGCGATTATGCAAAACAAGCTGGATCAGCTTTATGA
>CAZMFK010000324.1:0-1611 GCA_964565545.1 uncultured Caldisericota bacterium
CATTTTAATAATATCATGCTCTTGACAATATCACAAGTGCTCAAGGGTGCTCACGACTGCTCATCGGTGCTCAACTTTTCAGGAACCTTAATTTCAGCTATCGCAAGGTCATGCCAACGCCTAATTGTTGCTTTTGAATAAAACATTTTATCAGCTATATCCTGCCAATTTAGCCAATCAATATATCTGTAAATTAACAATCTTTCATATTCTGGATTTTTAAGCGTTGATATGCAATCTAATATTTCATTTTTGATTATTTCAATATCTGATATTTCTTTGAATATCGTGTTATATTTCTTGTCGCCTTCATTGAAAATATCTATATCTCCAATTTTCTCTTGCAGGGAGTTGCCTACTCGGAACTGAAAATCCAAATTGGGTAGGGGTTCTATTTCGGTTTTTTCATATTCAACAATCAAAGCCAACCACATGCGAAGCTTGGCAATTTCGATAGCACCAGGATCAATATCCACTCCATAGAGGTTGTTTTTTATGAACTGTTTCTTTAATGAAACTTCATTGACATTGATGCCTACTTTCACATTAAGTTTTTTCCGAATTGCTACCAGGATTTGCATCATTTCCACAGGAAAAGCAGCACTGCCTATGGCGGGATCAAGAACTTTTATGGTTTCTAGTTTTTGATCAAGTATTCGGATATGCTCTTTGGTAAAATGGCTTAATGTTGAGTTGTCTTCATAGACTAACTCATGTAAATGCTGGCTATTGTATTTGGTTTCGTTGAGAAGAAATTGAAAGAGGGCTTCTTTCACCATGAAGTGAACAATTTCTCGAGGGGTGTAAAATGTGCCCTTCTTGCCACGTTCTTCTTCTGCCAGGGTATTTTCAAATACTTTTCCAAGCATTTCGGGATCAATGGATACTTCCTGGTCATCTGGGGAGTTTTCATCCACTGTGAAGTTGTAGTTTTCGAAAAAGTTAAGGATTAGATCGCGAATGAAGATGTCGGAAAAGAGTATATAGGTTTTGTTGTTTTCCATTTCAAGCTCGAGAGTGCTTTTTTCAAATAATCCTCCATTAAGATATGGAGTATTTTTGTATTGGTCTTTGATGTGTTGGGGACGTTCGGATTCTTTTAATGCAAACACATCAAAAAAAAGCGGTTCAAAAAAGTTGTTGTATAAGTTTATCTTGCTTTTATCTTCTGTTATTAAGCGGATATAGTTTTTCTTATCTTCTATCCAACCTTTGCGCATGAGAAAGTAAATAAAAATGATACGCCCAATGAAAAGATAAGAGAATTTGTTGATTTGTTCCTGATATTCATTTTCATCGTAGCGAGTTTTGAGCCATAAACATACCGTATTTTTATTGGTTTTCTCGAATTCCAGTTTTGTTTTTTGAAACACCTTTTGGCATTCATCGAAGAAAGCTTTGGTAACTTTATCTACAGAGAAAGCTTCTTTGATCTGGGGGATATTGATAAACTTTTCATCAGAGCCTATTCGTTGAATGAATGTTTTGTTGTATAGTTCGGGGCTTACATAATAGCTAAACCTTCGGAAGTTGTTCCAGGATCGTCTTGTTCCTTGATACTCCGGATAGATGAGAGAGAAACGGAAATTGCCCTGGGGGTCGTAATAGGTG
>CAZMFK010000325.1:0-1599 GCA_964565545.1 uncultured Caldisericota bacterium
CTAATTCGTGATCGGGGAAAGCTTCCCAGTCAAGGAAGAAAACGCCATCGGGGGAATATTGTTTATTATAGCGGCGATGTAGATAGGCTGGGTCAGATTTTGCAGGAGGCGGATTACCAACCAGGTCAGCTTCCAGGTTATTGTTGGAATAAAAATTTTGTCCCACCAAACCACCAAAATAGGCAACATCCTCCGCAAAGAGATAAAATTCAGTCTGTCCGTTGACATCCAGGCCCAGCGAGTCGCGGTAGTCCAGTATGCCATTTTTGTCCAGATCGCAGAAGAGATATCCGCCATGATAGGGGTGATTGTAGATGGTTCCCAAACCCCATCCCACATTGATCTGATCGGGCATTTCGGGACGCTTGGGCTGGTTGGGAGTGCCCGGAGGATCCAGGCGAGGTTGCTGGCTGATGGCAGTTTTAACGGGAGGTAGGTTGGGATTGACTTCGATATCCCATTCCAGTTTGTCATTCATGAAATTCATGGTGTTGTAATAGACCAGACCACGATCTTTGCTATTAAAACCGCCAAAGAGGAACAACTCGGAGTTTTTGGGATCAATCTGCTTGTTGTCATTAAAATCAAAGGCAATATGCAGGTTGTAGGGGTAGAGCTCCTGCATAAAGTGGTCAACAAAAAGGAATTTGTCTCGTTCAGTGAATTCCCAGGAATGAGGACGAGAAATATAGGGAGTAAAGCGAGCAGTATTTTTTATACCTCCCCCACAAGTAGAAACTCCCCGGGTAATCCCCTTTAAAAGAATGCCCCTGGCATCACGGGCTGTAACTTTTCCTTTATAAATTCGATTATCTGCAGCTGTAAGGATGAAGTCAGGCTCCCCTGGAAGCTGGTATGATGTCAAGGAAGGATCTTCAGTATTAATTACTTCGTATTGGATTTTGGGTAATTCAACCTTAACTTTGGCTATCCCGTATTGGGTGCGATCAGGTGAATACACATACACTTCAAATTCTCCCTGATCGTTGGCACAAAAACCTCGAAAAACATATTGACCCATGGAAGCATTGGTAAAATCAACCTTTATCGGCTGGAAATCATAGCCCATTCCTCCATAAAGCTGTTTATTATTGACGACTGTATCATCATCATTGTGCAAATCGGTGCGAAGCCAATAATACTGTGGAACAGGTTCCGGATGCTTATCAACAAAAAGGTGTTTCCATATAGCTGCTGGATCAGCACGAAAACGAAGTGGTATGCCTTTGAGAAAGCCCAGGTCAACTCCCCGGGTCAGATCCACAGCACGCCCGTTTTGATCAGTTACGCGGAAAGTCAGAGGGTTGGCAGGATCTACCAATTCAGGCACAACTCCAGCTGTAAGTACGTTGGGCGACACCGAAACAAACAATTCCTGACGAGGCGCAGGCATGATCTTTGCCTGGCCTGCAAGATAAACTTCATGAGAATATCCTCCAATCATCATAAAACCCTGGTCGGTTTCTTTGGAGGAAAAAGCCCGGTCATTGTTGTCATCGCCATATTTATAAGCAGTAACATAAACTGGCGTTATCTCCCAATCGGAAATGACATGATCTGCTTCAGCCAGATTCATCTCCTGGGTATCCAGTCCTCCCA
>CAZMFK010000326.1:0-1578 GCA_964565545.1 uncultured Caldisericota bacterium
CATCATAAAGCCTCTCCATCACAAAATCCTGATAAGCCAACCCAGCCTCAAAACATTCAAAATATTCTTTGGTCATCAATTTTCATTACCCCACTGATACCATTTTTCTCTTTTGTTTCTTGAAAAAAGTTCTAAATAGGAAAACCCAGGGAACATATTTTCAATAATGGAATAAACAATTTCAGGCTTTTTTGAATGTTCTCCCCTATCTGCTTCAATTATTGATTCAATCATTCCTTCTCTCTTGGGTAGCATTGACCCCTTTGTAGCGATAAGCAATAATTCATGTTTTCCGTAGCAGTAAAATCCATAATAGGTGAATTTATCCTTTATCCAAACCATGTTTGTTTTATATTTAAAACCCCAAGCCTCGATTACTTTTAACGCTTCTTTTAATAATGGATTAGTGGCCCACAAAAATAAAATAGCGTTTTCAGTGGTTATATTTTTTATTGGGAGATTAATAATTTCTTCGTTCGTCATGGTGGGGTAATGCAGATCGGGAACTCCGGTATTATATCCTGAGTTGTCATACTTCCAGGGAGGATCGGCATAGATAACTGAATATTTATTGTTTTTTAATTCATTAATTGATACTTCTTTTTTTTCTTCAAAGGCTATTTGTTTTCTTGCATCGTTTATATTTTTCGCTGTTCCGGTAACTATTTTTTCAACCAATTCTTTTTGTTTTTCTTTATTCTGCCTTGCTATTTTTAATAGCTCCGTTTTGTTATCGGCTAATTCTGTCTCTCTTATTATTTCCTTTACTTCTTCGTCTATCTTGTCCGCTATTTGTACTTCTTGTTGAACGGTTCGAGATGAAAAACCAGTCTTATTTGCAGTGTCTTCCGAAAACGAAATGATTTCGTTTTCGGCTTTTCTTTTTATGTCAGTACCTTTTTTCCCATATTGACCTTTTTTACTCTCTGGATACATCGCCTCATATATTTCTTTCCTTCTTTTTAAGGTTTCACCTCGTTCTAAAACCGTTAGTTCATTTCGGATAAGGTTTTCATCAATTTCAATAAGTTCTGCGGTTAATTCGTTTGCTTTAATGATTTGAGCCGGAATTGTTTTCCAGCCCAATTCTTTACAGGCTTCTAAACGATGGTATCCAGCAATAAGATGATAATTTTCTGTTATAGTTATTGGATTAATTAAACCTATAGAATGAATAGAGTTTTTTAGCTCATTCAGATCGTTTAGTTTTCTTCGTTTATTAATTATTTTTATGTCGCTAATGTTTACATTAATGATATTATTTTCTGTGGGGGCCTCTTCTTCTCTTCCGTTTTCATCCCTGCCAAGAGTTAAAACGGTTGAGGTTGTCGGGGCCTCTGTTATTGTTTTTTCCATCACGCCCACCTCACCAAAAACCAACATCCCGAATCCCAAACCAGCCATTCTTTCAAGTTTTTTATGTCGGTATCCCAGATCGAACATAACTTGGCCTTTTTCCGATACACCCAAACTTCTTGTAGTGATAATCTTTTAATAACAACCTCGGCAAAATCAGGAAGCATAAACAGCGGAAAATCGTTGAATACTAACATCTTTTTTCTTCCCTCCATTCTTTGT
>CAZMFK010000327.1:0-1572 GCA_964565545.1 uncultured Caldisericota bacterium
ATAGGCTTGGCAAAAACCCTACTGCTTGGAGGCCTGCTTATTCGCAGGTTACTTTATCTACTTTGTATATCTTATAGTGTATTCTGGCTCTGGAAACTTCTCTTTCAACTTCTTTTCTATGTCTAATTCCCTTTTTAGGTCAATCAATCGTGTGAACATATCTACCCTTAAGGCTTCCAGATACTTTGCATAACGCTTCTCGTTAATATACTTCCTGTATTTTTCATGGTAATCAATGTCTAATATCCCTAATGCCTCAAACAATCTTTTATACAATGGATTTATTTTGCTTTCGATGTAGTTTCGGATTGCATAGCATTTAGAGAACGTTGAAACTCCCCCGTTGCATTGAAAAAACTTACAAATATATCAATCAGGAAACCAGCTATTTCAAGTAATTTTTCTTTAGTAAATGGCAGTTTGAAAAAGTTTTCTTCAACTATGTCAAAAAACATTGATACAACATCTAAAACCGCTTGCCTTTTAGCAGGTCCCCAACCTGGAATTTCAACTGCGTCTATCACTACTCTAACCAAAGCTACCAGTATTGTTATCGTGTTTAATAGGTTCTTAATCATGTCATCACCCCCTTTCTTTCAAAAAATCATGTATATTATCTAAAACCTGTTCTTTATATTTATTGATATATCTCAACATCATTTCATTGGGTAAACCTCTTAAATAATGGTCTATAATAATCTTTTCAATATCCTTGAAAATAGTTTTAATTAAATCTTGTGTATATCTTTCAATTTCCGTCATTTCTTCTTTTTCCATTTCATTTTCTTTTTTCTTTCTTCTCTTTCTTTGGTTGACTTTTTAGCACTTTCTTCCCATTCTTTTAAGCCTTCTTCAAATTTCTTCTGGTCGTCTTTTGTCCAACTCATATTTTCCCCCTCAAAAACTTATTCAAATCTGTTTCCTGCCCCGAATAAACAGGGGCATTCCCGCCACTAACAAGCCAATACTTTGACGGCTTTGGCTTGACTATATCCAGATGTGTATGCCTGTCATACACTCCTATCCGAAACACACCTAATTCATCAGCCAAATATGCCATAGTAACAGGACTGATCCTCGCTACTATATCCACCGCCAGCCCCTTCAGGTGCGGACTGTCCCAGTAGCCACCGACACGCCTGTTATATTCAGCACACCTTACTCCGCTTGTGATAAATATCGGTTCGCCATAACGGTCACGCAGTTGCTGCAATTTTTGCACTAACTCCATTGAGATGTTAGACTTGCCACAGCACGGACATTGAAATTCGGACAGCTTAAAGTTTCGTGTTATCATATTGCCCCCAAAAACAGAAAAGCGTCCCCAAGGTATCGACCTTTAGGCACGCTATTTTATTCTTTTTACTTATCTTCGTATTCATTTTTCAAAGTCCTCCACTACAATTTTATAATAGCAAATAATGTTTTACTTGTCAAGATAATTTATGTTATAATAAAAGATTATGCCTTTTTACTATTCAGGGAACTTCTTATCTATCTTATCCCCCAGCCTTTTTACTTCGTTTGTCATATCTCCAATAGCGTGTACAAGGTGATTACTTATTGTCTTAT
>CAZMFK010000328.1:0-1570 GCA_964565545.1 uncultured Caldisericota bacterium
CAGCGGGGTTCATCTTTCCAATACATATTATTGGAATGAATCGAATGGAAGGATGTTTCTTTTGGATAGAAGCAATGAGCTTTTTTCTTTTTTCTGACTGACAAACAAAGGCAATCACAGTGTTTGTTCTATCCATGCTTTTCTTACCTCCTCTAATAATATTTCGTCCTTATGGTCTTCCAGTTGTATTACAGAAGATCTACAAGCTCCAACACAAATCCCGCAACCCTGGCATTTATGGTTTAATACCGTTGCGACAGTGATAAGTTGTTTGTTTTTGGTAATGTGCTTTTCTTCGATGGCTTTTTTAGGACAAACTTCAGCGCAATACATGCATCCAGTGCAGCGATTTTCATCAACATAAGCATAAATGCGCTTTTTTCTAGAAAAGTAAGGTAGAAAAGCTAAAAGCAATAAAAGAGCTGAAACGATGCCAAGATTAAGCAAAATACTAATGATGCTAAAACCCTGTGAAGGAATATCAGGGTTTTCCACCAGGGAAGAAATAGGAAAAAGACCTGAAACTACCACCAAAATACCTAAAATAATAAAAGTTAGAGGCATGGATGGAAAAATCTTGGGTCGTGCTATTCGACTAAAATGGGTAATGAGAAAAACAAATACCAGAATAGGAAACAATAGATGAAAACCATACACCACCGATAAAAGCATTTGAAAATCTCTGCGCCCTACATTGAATACTTCAGCCATATTATTCAGAATGGCCTGGGCAAAAACATCATAAGATGAAATGAATCCTGTGATAATAATTACAATGGTGAAAAATAACAAAATTATACCCGAAACCCATCCTACATCTCTGGGCTTAAGGTACCTGCCAGTAACAAACATCCGAATCATGTGCAAAATACACAAAATCAGCATGCCAAAGGCAGAGTACCGGTGAAGAGTTCGAATTATAAAACCATAAGGCAGTTGGTTCATAATGTAATACAAAGATTGATAAGCTTCTGTAATATAGGGGATAAAGTTCATAACAAGAAATACACCAGTCAATATTTGTACTAAAAAGAACAAAAAGGTAATTCCTCCAAGGTAATGAACTGGATTTAACAAATAGCGAGAAGAGTTCTTGTTTATTCCTGTCATCTTATTCACCCCCAATACTAATGAGATAGATATCGTCATCCCGAACTTCAATAGTAAAATGGGTCAGCCCTTTTGGCGGAGGCCCTAAAGTTACTGAGCCAGATGCAGGATGAAAAGCTCCATCGTGGCAATTGCACCAGAATTGATGCTCCAAAGGTTTGCTGTCATCATACTTTACAGCACAGTTTAAATGGGGGCAAACTGCACTATATGCTTTGATAGTACCATTATCGTTAAACAGCAAGCCAAATACATTTTCACGTACTTTTTTTGGTCCGGAGTATGGAAGGTCAAGGGTAACCTTGAAGGATCCTCCTTTGCCAGGAGCCAGATCGGATGCTTTTACGGAAAGCTTGATAGGCTCAAAATCAGCAGGAAAGTCATAATTAACAAACTTAAAGGGTTCTGCATCCTGATAAAGCACCCGAAGGAGAGGGGACATCGAGATGAAAAAGAAGCA
>CAZMFK010000329.1:0-1570 GCA_964565545.1 uncultured Caldisericota bacterium
TCATTTGCTATGTATGGTGATACACAACGGAAAAGTTCAGTCGCACCTATGCTTACCATAAGGGCAAAAACCTTGCCGGCAACAAACAAGATTTACCACCATTATCGAAGCATCTAAAAGTGGTAATTTTCCAAATTTTGTTCGCATAAAAATATTTTCCAAGCGAAGTAGCTTTCATTAATCCATTTTATTCCAAATATAGTGATTTTCTAAATTTGCTAATTGAACTTTCCAAGAACTCAAACTCTAGTAGTTAATTATCAACATCATAACCGACAGAATCTAAATTTGCGGAAACCATTTTATTACTGTCCATTTTTTCTATACAATGCTAAATTATGGCTTCAACTTGCCCAATAATCTTTTCAATTATTGGTAATCTATGGCCTTTCGCGTATATTTCTGATATGAGCTCTGTAACAACTTCAAAATTCTTTAGTCCATATGAAGGCTTATCATAGCCATGTACTTGAGCAATCCTGTCTCGCAAACCTGAAAAGAACTCATCTCCAACGATACTTTTACAATATGTTTCAAAATCATTTTCAAAGCAAGCATATCGGTCTGTGACAGTTGTTTCTGGAAAATCAACAATATCAGCATTCGCTAGACGAAGTAATTCGTGGTTATCAGCAATGGTTTTCCCTCTTTTGTCAGAATCGGCTTCATTATGCCTATTATCTCCATCAAATATAAAGTAAGTTGGAATGCCAAAGCCGCGAAATATCACAACTGGCCGGTCAATTTTATTCTTGCCATCCGCTGAAATTACAGCTATTCCTTTAGATAGCCAATCCCTTTTTAATAGTTCAGATATCGTAATGATAGTTGCTACTTCAGTTGAACCTTCTGCAATAACCACGCAGGTAGCAAAAAAACCCTCGTTTACTAAGTTTGTCATTACCGGAAATGCTCGTGCTCTAAAAGTATCAGATGAAAATTCTTCTGACGGTTTTTCTGTGATACGTGCCATTTCTTGGGCGGCTTGCTCCAATGTATATTGCGAGATAGTTGAACATGGAACTTCGCCATTATCAGTTTTTGATTTTCGAATGATTCTTAAATTGCTAAAGCGACCTAAATCAACGAAATAAGGAGAGTGAGTTGTGTAAAATATTTGATTATTACCTCCCAGCCCTATCCCCTCTCTTTGAGACATTCTTAGGAGAACATTTGATAAGTGTCTGGCTCTTAATGGGTGTTGGTACAGTTCAGGCTCCTCAATAGCCAAAATCAAATCTGGCCCCAACAATTCATTAATGTTATTTTCGCCACCAACTTGACCTTCTTCATCATCAACTTCAACCGGTTTAGTAACTGCTATGTGTTGCAGCAGGGAAAATATTAATACACGTTGTAAACCATGACCTTTTCTATCAATTGAGCCTTCAAATTCGTCTTCGGTTAGTGTAGGAATTGGAGAAGGAGTTGGTAAAGTTGGCAATGACGGTTCCGAAGCATTCAGACCTAATATCGCATTCGGTATAAAAACCTGAAGTGTTCTTGTAATATCCTTGGCCAGAGTTGAGAACTCAGTCATTTTCTCTGGACTATACACTTCTTTTATACG
>CAZMFK010000330.1:0-340 GCA_964565545.1 uncultured Caldisericota bacterium
AGGGAACCTACGAAGACCCTGTAGAATCATTTTTATCTATCCGAACCGGACAAAACAAAAAAATCCATGCTTCTTACCATGTGCTCAAAAATTGGGGCAATGGTGTTTATCACTTGCGACTTGATGAAGGATCAAAAAATTTGTATTTATACTCTAAAGAACAAATTCCTCAAAAAGGAATAATTCAAGCCCAATCCATTCAACATGAAAATGACCTGGTTACTCTTCGCTTTCGTTGTTTTACCCTTTCAGACATTATTACCATGAAAGGAACCATTGTGCAGGCTATGAATCGCGATTCTCTTTTTATGCTGGACAATGGCACCATGTTTTCATTGGA
>CAZMFK010000330.1:350-1551 GCA_964565545.1 uncultured Caldisericota bacterium
TTCTAACAGCAGTTTTCCATGGATCGGAAGGACAGTTGCTGTTAAGGGGATTTATACAGATCAGGGTTTTGTAGCTTATATCGTCGAATTGGAAGCGGATGAGCTAATTTTTACAGGTATTATTGTATCTATGGATAATGTCTCCATGACTTTACAGCTGGACTCAGGAACAGTGTTTTATCTGGGAAGTCAGCAATGGCGCTACCTTTCTGAGAAAAACTTTAGCCTGGGAAGTGCAGTGATAATACGGGCTTATCGAGAAGGTCACGAACTTAAAGTCAGCGAGATTTTGGATGCCAGGGATTATATCGCTGACAAAGGAGCATCAACATGAAAAAATTTCTAAGCTTTTTAATAGCGCTTATTTTCTCCTTTTCTGGAGTATTTACTTTATCAGCAAAACAGGAAGCTCTCTTAAGTGTTTTTATAGATAAACCAGTTTTCGGTGAAAACAGCTCGTATCGTTTTTTGCTTGAACAAATACCTTTTGAACTTGAACATGAACGTATCATTCTCAGCTTTCCACTTTACTTTAAAATACCAAACACGATACATCAAAAAGATGTTATCTTGTCCAAAGAATATCATCCTACCTCTGTAGAATGGGTAGATCATCGAAATATTGCCATTGAAGCTGATTTTTCAAAGCTAAAAGAAATAGAGGTCCAAATATCGGAACAGGCTGGAATAAATAATCCCATTGAATGGCTTGATTCTTCTGTTTTTGCAATGGTGTTTACCCGTACTGATTTTGTGGTTATTTCCCAGAATATTCAATTGCGTCAACCCAACAATACTGTCAAGCTTTTATTGAACGAATCCCAAGGCTTATCAAGTCAGTGGTATGCCGAACCGATAAGCTTGCGCATGGCGTCTTCCGTCACAAAGGAGATTCGTTTCCGAATAAACAACGAAAATGATCAAATATACAAAGAAGAATTCCAATTGGGGGAAGGTATCTATGAGATATCCTATTGGGGAATCCGAAACTCGGGAGCAGCTGAATCTGAAAAAAATGCCAGTATCCGTATTGATGCCCTATCTCCGCGTATAACTCTTTTGTCTCCCAAAAATAATGAGCTAACTAATCAAGAAAAAATCGAATTTAAATTTCAAATAGAAGATATCTCTCAGGTTCGAATCCTGATTCAGGGTTATGGTGAATATTTGGTGCCCTCTCATGGAATAAGCACTATTCCGG
>CAZMFK010000331.1:0-1550 GCA_964565545.1 uncultured Caldisericota bacterium
GGCTTTGTCGCCTGATGGTCATCTTGCTGATCAGATCTTGATGGGGATCAGGGATGAGGTTCCGGTTGGATTTGATGAATTTTACACATCTTCTTACGCAAGTATCAGGGGTACCATGCCCACCCATGCCGCTCAAAAACTTGTAACCCTGCAGTACGCATCTGGAACTTTTTATCACACACCTTTCATGACGCCTGGTTTGATTGAGTTTGCCTTGAGTCTTCCGGCATCATTCAAGCTTTCTGCTGGTGAGACCAAAGTGGTTTTACGACGAACAGCCTCGAAAATTTTACCAAAAGAATGCACAAACCTAAAGAAAGCTACTTTCTCACCACCGATCGGTCGTTGGCTGATGGGAGTGTTGAGAACAGAATTCATGGACCTGCTTAAGGGCAATGAATTCTTCAATGCAGAGGTGGTTGAAAAAATGATCTCTGACCAAACCTCGGGTTGGAGAGACTGGCAGTGGGAACTCTGGTTGGTCTACATCTTTCTCAAGTGGTTCAAGGAAGTCTCGCGATGAGCGTTTTGACGACCAAGCCCTGCAACTTTTGTGGTTGCCAGCAAGCTGAAAAGTATCTGACGCTTACAGATCTCAGGTTGAACCTTCCCGGTTCTTGGAATTTGATGAAGTGTGAGAATTGCGGTTTGTTGTTTATAGACCCCCAACCGAGTTGGGAGGAATTGTCAGTGCATTATCCTAAAGAGTATCATGCCTACCTGCGAAAAGACTCGAAAATCACTGCTTTTTTACGGGCATTTGGATTGCGGAAGCGAGTGAAGTCAATTTTGCAGAGGACAAGCGTTCACGCAGGAAACCTTCTGGATGTTGGCTGCGCAACGGGTGACTTTCTTCATGAATTCCAGGCTTTGACCAGTTGGAATGTTGTGGGATTGGAGATCGTTCCGGAAGCAGCTGCCTTAGCAAAAGCCAAAGGAATCAAAATCATCGAGGAAGAATTGGAGAATGCAAAATTCGAAGCCAGCGGTTTTGACGTAATTACGCTTTGGGACGTGTTGGAACATATGACAAACCCTGCCCAAGTCATTCAAATTTGTTATAACTTGCTAAAACCGGGAGGACTATTAGTGCTCAAGACTCCCGACCCGGCTGCGAAGGAAGCTTCAATGTTCAAGGAGAGTTGGATTGGGTATGAAGCGCCGCAACATTTGTTTGGTTTTCCTAAAGAAGTTATCATCAGTAAGCTCGAAAAAGTGGGCTTTTTTAAGGTAAATACAACTCATACAGGCAGTGACTATGCGTCTTTTTTTGTTAGCCTTGGACATTGGTTAAACAAGCGCGGCTGGCAAAAACTTAGTAAGTTTATAATCAATATTACACATAAACCCATTGGAAGGATTATTGCAGGGATAATAATCAGGCCTATCCGCTGGCTTGGGATAAGATCGTCCTGTACGTATTTTTGTCAGAAACCATAATAGAGAAGGAGCTTTAATGAAGACCATTAAGAAAATTGTGATCATATTGACCTTGGTTATGCTTCTGTCGAGCTGCTCACTTCAATCTACACAAGAACCTCAAAGTAATA
>CAZMFK010000332.1:0-1530 GCA_964565545.1 uncultured Caldisericota bacterium
AGATTTCGATTTATTTTGGACAGCAGTGAAATAGACTATCTATTTTTGGGGAAAATATTTGATATTAACTTTAAATAATAGCCGACTCATGAAAATAGTACAAAACACAATGGAAAGAAAGGCTAACAGATAAAAGTCAACCACAAACCTCGAAAAATTTCCAAAAGCCAAATCCTTGAAATGCAATATGAGCGAAATGTTAATTGCAATATTTGTTGGTGTATTAGGTATTTTGTCAATCATTTTAGCCAAAACCCAAACCCATGCACCCATAATAATCGGAATAAAAAAGACGCCCCAAAAACCAAAATTAATATACGCTTCACCCCAGAAGGCTGTAGGCATGCTTCCAATAATACCTGTATTCTGCAAGTGAGGGTATTTCATATCCATCAACACTCTAGCGGATTGAAAGGGAACAAAAGGAAATATACCTCCCGGATTAGGAAAAGTTTGTCCTAAAAGAAATTCAATCTGGTGCGGAAAAACCTCCAAATAAAAGGCTGCTGGTGTTATCTGGCCAGTGATTGCTCTGTTGAAGGCAGAATTCAATCCATCAAGCCAATCCATCTTTCCCATAAAAAATATGTACATAAATGGTAAAATAATAATTAAAAGAATTAAGAGTAAAGCAATGCTTTTTTTCGAAATACATCCTTTTTTACGTGTTAAAATATAGGTCATATATAATCCTAACATCAAAAACGCAAAAGGCGCTTTCTGTGTCGCCATTAGCGCAGCAAAAGAAGAAGCCGTGAAAGCCAGGGAAAAAAATAGGAAAAAGATCTTTTTCTTTGTTATGAGCCAATTGCTCCAAAAGGCATACGAGATAAAGGACAAAATCGTAGAAAAAAATAACCTGTACCAATGAAGTTTACCAGAAAAGGCATTGGTCATTTCGCTTCTTGCCACCTTTGCTTCTCCAATCCCATCTCTAAGGGCGGTAAACATGGCAACCCTCTCAACCCGATTAATATAAAGACATAAAATGATTGTGGAAACAAAGAAAAGAAATAGCAATCCCAATACATCTCTTTTTTTCAATGGAGATGGCTGTAAAACAAAACCTCGAATATGCAATCCTACTGATTTTGAGATAGAAAACCCAAGCAATAGACCAAGAATAGTCCAAGAAGCACAAAACAAAACCACCATGTAAAGCTGTTTTTCTTCAAAGGTTCCCGATGTTCTCATCCAGCCAAAATAGAGAGGCAGAATCCCCACGTAAGCGAAAATAAACATAAAAAGAATTAACATGGAAGGAAGAGTAATTTTAAAAAAACTCAGATTTAAAAATCTCAACATAAGAAAAACAATTAACGGGAACAGCGTATAGAAGACAACAAAAAGAACGTCTAACATGAAACAACCTCCAAACAGGAAAAAGTATATTTAAATTTCCAGGACACTACTCTTGGCAGAGGCAGGTATGGTCTGCACGAACCATAGATTAAGAAGACCTGGAAAAGTTTTCTGGAAAAACTGTTCAGAATATATTGGGTAAGCCTCTCTTAAAACGAAAGTGGATCG
>CAZMFK010000333.1:0-1519 GCA_964565545.1 uncultured Caldisericota bacterium
AATCCTAACAAATTGATGGGGAAACTTCTCTTTTTAAAGAAGCCTTCCCATTTTGGGTGAAAAGTTTCCGCAAATTGTTAAGATTCTCAATATCACTTTTGAATTTCGAGCAAGAATTAGGATCCCGTTTCAATGAATGTACTGGCAAACATAAGAAAATAACGAATTATCACTGAAAGAAACAGTAAGGGAATTGCTATTCATCCAATAAATGGGATAACTTTTATTCATTCAGGATATAGAATGGTTTGGTTAATAGAAAAAACAGTTTCAATTGTTCCTAGGCATTATATTCTCAACAGGTTTTCGATTTCGAAGAATGTTGGAATTTGAGTCTTTGCCTAATAGATCCGATTGGGGGATTCTTGAGTGTCCATCAAACTGGGAGTATTACTAATTGGACAAACACCAAATGACTTTTATCAAGCTTTTTTCAGGACTTGTCTGCCTGATAGTATAAGGATTGAAATGGCTGGAGTTCTTGATGGGCTTAGTGTGGACGAAGTCCTTTCTTTAGAATCCGAAGCAGAAAACGAAGTGTTGTTTACAAGAGTAGGTAAAAATATTCCTGTTGTCTTGCCTGTACATCAGGTACACTCAAGGATGCAAGGAAAGGTCGAAGAACTGAATGCAAGAGGTGTTACCGCTGTCATAATTGCTTGTACGAGGGATTTCTCTTTTCTTAATTCGAGTACTCCCCTAATTTTTCCTGGGAGATTGCTTAGGAACAATGTTTTTGCTATTGCAAGAGAAACAATTCCTATTGGTGTAATCCTTCCTTTGGAAAAGCAAATAGAGACAAATCTGAGAAAGTTTTGGTGCCGGGAGGGAATCAGGGCTTGCTTTGCAGCAGCAAGCCCTGGAGATCATCCCGGCGAAGTTGTGAAAGCGGCCAAAAGGCTTAAGGAAAAAGGAGCAAAACTAATTGTACTTGATTGTATGGCCTATTCATCAGAAGAGAAGGCTTTTGTAAGACAAGAAACTGATTGTATGGTTATTTTAGCCCGGACGCTGTTGGGTTCTATACTTAAAAATCTTTTTGAATAAAGATCATTTTTTAACAAACCAAATTGGCAGGTGATAGT
This sequence comes from uncultured Caldisericota bacterium, assembly GCA_964565545.1. GTDB lineage: Bacteria > Caldisericota > Caldisericia > UBA6126 > UBA6126 > T3SED10-260. The sequence continues at coordinate 1,086 of CAZMFK010000333.1, forward strand.
TTAAATTGGCAAATCGAATATTTTTTTATAGAAAAGAACCTCTACTGTTCTGTCTGGAGCTAATTAGTGAACGGTGTCAAGTATAGTAATAATAGAGGTCTCTGTTTGGTCGAGGTATTATTCAAATTTGGAAAAACTGTAATTGTAAGGGATTCTGAATTGGTTACCAATTGGCTATTTGCAATTAAGAGAATGGGATTAAGAAAAGGTTCAGAGGCCTCAAAACGTAGAAGCCTTAATACCTAGGTGTGTTTTGCTTACGGTTTTGTCATTACTGGGCGAAAGGGACCTATCTTTAATTTCTAGGAGTTTTCGCCAGGATGTTTTGATACATTAATCCAGACAAGGACTTGATCCAGCGGACGCTCCCGTTACGCAGGCGACTTACAAATTTAGTAATCCACAATCAGACTTGTCCAAAATAGCTTTTTGTA
>CAZMFK010000334.1:0-1505 GCA_964565545.1 uncultured Caldisericota bacterium
TTTGGAGTAAATTATACTCCATTAAAGGAGGCTTTTCATATTATCCCCTTGACAACTGTAGATTGAACTGGGGAAATTGTTGGGAAGTATCCTGAGAACTTAAATACATCATTTTTCAGGAAAAAGTGGGTCGCTTGTGGTAAAATATTTACATGAATTTTTCCTGACAGGAGGGGATAATGTATACATTTCCTGAAGGTTTTTATGTTGACGTGCGAATCGAAGACACTTATGACACCCGAATTTCATATAAAAAAGAAGAGCTTCATGAGATCAAAGAAAGGCATCATAAGGGAGCTTTTATTCGCTTATTCGATGGCAATCGCTGGTATTATTCCTCTACGACAGACATACCATCCATTCAGCAGCAGATTGATGCTTTGGCTCAAATGGCCACTCCTCATGAAAATATCCTTTATCACCCCATTGTCAAAGCTTTTGAATGTAACCAGGATGCGCTGATACAATATGAAGATTCGTCGATAAGCGACATCCCGACGGATGAAAAGAAAGCCCTTTTAAAAAATTTTCTCCCCTTATTCCAGCACCCTGCCATCGTCAACCATGTTGCAAGCTATGTAGACCACAAGGCTTTTAAAACCATTTATTCCTCCAAGGGTAGCAAACTTAGTTTTGACAAGCAAACTTGCGGCATTTTGGTTCGCATGGAATTGTCCCATGAGGAAAACAAAGATCAAGCTGTAATATCCAGAGGAGCTATTTTTTTTGAGGAGCTTAAAAAACTAAAAAAGTACTTTGAAACGGAAGTGGAAAAAAATATCTACTTCATTCAGCATGCAAAGGAAGTCTCTCCAGGCGAATATCCTGTCTTGCTCAGTCCTCTGGCTGCTGGGGTTTTTACTCACGAAAGTTTTGGACATAAAAGTGAGTCGGATTTCATGGTTGGCGATGAGACGATGAAGGCAGAATGGGCCCTGGGCAAAAAAATTGGCCCTAGCCTGCTGACCATTATTGATAATGGTTTAGTGCCAGGCAATGGCTATGTGCCTTATGATGATGAAGGCAGCAAGGGGCGAAAAACTGAAATCATATCCAATGGGATTCTAACTGGTCGACTTCATAGCACGGCTACTGCTGCTCAACTTCAAGAGCCTCTGACGGGAAATGCTCGTGCCATTAATTTCCAATTCGAACCGATTGTTCGTATGACTACCACCTATATCGAAAAGGGCGATCGGCTTTTGAAAGATATTATTTCCGAGATGGATCAGGGTGTTTATGTTGACACTATCAAGCATGGATCTGGCATGTCCACCTTTACCATCGCTCCAGCTCGTGCTTATTGGATTGAAAAAGGTAGAATTGATCATCCGATAAAGATTTCTGTTATTACAGGAAATGTATTTGAAACCCTGGCTGAAGTTGATGCCGTGAGTCAGGAGTTTGAGCTTTTAAGCTTTGTTGGAGGAGGTTGCGGAAAAATGGAACAAATGCCTTTACCTGTTGGATTTGGCGGACCCTATACTCGAGTAAAAAAACTCAAA
>CAZMFK010000335.1:0-1501 GCA_964565545.1 uncultured Caldisericota bacterium
ACTGCAATCTTTTTTTATATAAACCTGATAATTGTCCTGAGCATCTGGCTTAAGTGTCATACGAACAATGCAACCACACAGTTTGTTTTCTTCTTTTGGACAACAGGGTTCAGGCATGACTTCCCATTTGATGATTTTTTTAGTCTCTTTGTCCAGGCAGAAACGAGCGCAGAGTTTGGTAGATTGGGAAATGGGAAAAGTTCCTGAAAGGTCCAGCAAGTCTGTTGGAGTGTATAAAAATATAATATCATCATCTGCTTCTCTATCAACTGCATCACAGGGGAGGAAACCGATGACCCATGTTCTATCTGCTTCATCCCATCGAGAAGAGACAATTCTACCCTGGGGAGTCCAGACGCATTCTTCATCATCTCCACAGGGACATTCAACTTCTTTAAAGAAAAAGATTTTCGGAGGCAGATAGGCGGGTTTTGAGACTACCCAAACCTTATAACAATGACCTTCTTTGATCTGATCAATATGAAGGGCTCCCCATAACCATTGGCCTTGATGGGCAAAGAAGGAGAATTTCATCTCCACTCCATTGATGATGCCAGTGATGATATATGCGTCCCGATCGACCGATGTTACTTCAAAGCAGAGGCAGCGTAAACGCTGAAGCTCTTCTTTATCGCAGGGTTCCTTGTTAAGGTGAAGATATGAAGCATGAAATTCACCACCAACTGCTTGGCCTCCAATGTACCAGTGAGATCCTGGTTGCATGGCAGCGCAAGGATTGTGGGTAAGAGCCAAAGCAGAAACATCGACCGTAACTACAGCACCATGAGGAAGCTTGACTTTGACTTTTTGACCCACACAAGATTCAATGACTTCAGCGCAGAAAAGATGAATCCCATCACAATATTGAGCATTTCCGAGATCAAGGGGAGGCTTTTCTTCGCATGGCTTGAAAGTTGCTCCGTAAATAAGACCGGCAGGACGATTGGGGATAATATGATGAACGAAATAAAGGTAATGAGTGCCACCAGAAGGAATTATAAACTCAAGAATTGCGGAATTGGGACCATTGCCCATGACCTGACCAACTTTATGGGCTGGGCTGATGCCATCTAAAAATACCTCTACGTTACCGTAGGAATAAATCTCAAGTCTAACTTCCGTGCATCCTTCGGTACAGAATTTGTGCCTGTAAAGTGATTTTTGTTCTTTGGTGGGAGCTTTCCATGTTCCAGAATCAGGTAGTAGCTGATATACCCAGCAAGCTCCGCCTCGGTACAATTCGTTTAGTTTTGGAGTCAAGGGTTGAAGCGTTCCCCCAAAACCATTTTCGATTTCCTGGCGAGGAATGGATCGAATGCCTTTGGGTTCAATATGCGTCAGGACATTGGCAGTTGTTTGCCTGCTTGGAGCAGGAATATAACGCATTTCACAATTACTGGCCAGTATCAGTTTTTTGTTTGATGCGGTATGCTCGGGATAAGGGCATCTGCTAGTGCAACCGCAGTCAGGATCTTCAAATAAAAGTTCTGCAATCCGTTGA